>JANSXJ010000172.1 GCA_024743015.1 Hyphomonas sp.
AAGCCTTCTGCCGCTGACTTATGACCTGACCGCATTCGACACAGCGATCGATACGCTGACAGCGGGCGGCATGACGGCTGGACATCTTGGTGTCGCCTGGTCGTGGTACCTGGTTGCACCCGAGTGGGACGACATCTGGCCGACTGCGTCTGCGCCGCTCTCCTACACTGCTCCCGAGACCGTGAAAGCCGTCGTGCTGATGACGGACGGGCAGTTCAATATGAGCTATGATGGCGGTATGGGCGACAGCAACACGCAGGCCAAAAAGATGTGCGGAAAAATGCGCGACGCTGGCGTGCGAATCTATGCCGTCGCTTTCCAGGCCCCGACCAATGCGAAGAACACATTGAAGAATTGTACCGGTGATGACAGCCGCTTCTTCGATGCGGGCAATGGTGCAGAACTGCTTGCCGCCTATGATGCGATCGCCAGCCAGTTGTCGCAGCTGACCCTGGTCAACTAATCGGGCGTTCACGGATGAGCATGCTGCAAAGACTGTGGGACGCATTGCGACAGGATCGCTGGCTACAAATCGCAGTCCTTGCCTTCATCACCCTCTATATCGGGTTTCAGGAACGACTGGCCGCGAAGGAACAAATGTACCTCGCCTCCGGCCAGTTGAACCTCGAGGACGGACACCGGGACTTCAATGTCGGCGACGAGGGACCGTTCATCGTCGAACTTCCCGCTGCACCTGAAGTGGTGACGCAAAGCATGGTGGCGCAACTAAGCGGCCGTCCCGTGCATATCAAAGATGAAAACGGCGACTGGCACATCATGCGCCCCGTCATCGGCCCGAGCGGCGAGGTGGAAGATCATTCAGACACCGTCATCGCCCTCGCCAAACTGAGCTGCGCGGAGGACGCCGTGCCGGAGGTCCGGGAAGCGTTTTTGCGGCTGAGCCCATCCGCGCGGAAGGTGATGTGTGAGCTAGCTGCCGCGAATTGAGGTTATTCGGGCGTTTCAATTAAGCGCATGCATCGAGCTGAGTTACAGATTTTTCACATCACCACATCTTGTGACTATCACAGAGGACACATACTATATGTATGCGGCGCTGGGTCGCATTACCAAATAAAACGAGGTGATTCGATGGGCAAGTTGACTAAGTACACACTGAAGCACGACGAAAAAAAAGGAGACTGGGCGCTAGTCCAGGATGGAAAGGATCGCGCAAGACGTCGGTTTGAAACGAAAGCAGACGCTACCAAATCTGGTGCTCTTAGTGCAGCTGTTGGCTCATCAGGCGGATCGGTGAAGATCCAGAAGGTCGATGGGAAGTATCAAGAAGAACGTACTTACCCGAGATCGAAAGACCCTTCGAAGAGTAAGGGATAACGAAATGCCGAACACCCATATCAAAACTTTCCTTCGGGGTTCGCTGACGGACTCTCTTGGGCTGGTGAACAGGTACGCTGGCTACGGAACCGGTGGAGGTTACAACTATTGGCAATCGTCCGAGAAAGCTCTTCACGATATGACGATTGGAGGTCAGGCGTACGACCAAGCCGTCGGACACTGCACCAAAATCCATAAGTCTGATGAACGCCTAGCAAATCAGAATGTCGTAAAGAAATTTCACGATTGGTCGACGGGGCGAAAATTGGCGTTCATCCAACCTCCACAAGGCATCGTGGAGGGGCCGAAAAAGGTATTAACCATCATGGTCAAACCTGATCTGGCTTTCGCAGAAAAAGGCACGAAATACGTAGTCCTGACTTGGCCGTATCACAATGTGCCACTGTCAAACAAAATGGCTGGGCTGGGCGTACACATCATGCGCTCCGTGCTGGCTACGGGCGAGTTTAAAGATGCGATGTTTTGCGTACATGACACGACAAAATCGAAGGTTACGCGACACCTGCATGGTCGCATCCCTAAGAACGCGGAAGAATTGTTCGCTTACCTGCTAAACCTGCACGAAACCGCATATATTCAGAGTCACCCTGAGGCCGCTTAGCACACCCTAAAGCGGAATGTTATCGTGCTTTTTCCATGGGTTGCTGAGCTCTTTCCCCTTCAGCGTGCGCAGGGCTTTTGCCACGCGGCGGCGGGTTGAGCGGGGCATGATGATGTCATCAATATAGCCTTTACGGGCGGCGACATATGGGTTGGCGAAATTGTCTTCGTAGTTCTGGGTGTGCTCGGCGATCTTTGCCTCGTCGCCCAGGTCCTTGCGGAAGATAATCTCCACGGCGCCCTTCGCGCCCATCACCGCAATCTCGGCCGTCGGCCAGGCATAGTTCACATCGCCGCGCAGGTGCTTTGAGCTCATCACGTCATAGGCCCCGCCATAGGCTTTGCGCGTGATCACGGTCACTTTTGGCACGGTGGCTTCAGCATAGGCGAAGAGCAGTTTTGCCCCATGCTTGATGAGACCGCCATATTCCTGCTTGGTGCCCGGCATGAAGCCCGGTACGTCGACAAAGGTGACAATCGGAATGTTGAAACAGTCGCAGAAGCGCACGAAGCGCGCGGCCTTGCGGGATGCATCAATGTCGAGCACGCCAGCCAGGGTCATCGGCTGGTTGGCAACAAAGCCTACAGTCGAGCCTTCCATACGCCCAAATCCGCAAATGATATTGGCACCGAAGGCTGGACTGATTTCGAAGAAGTCACCCTCGTCCACCGTCTTCTCGATCAATTCTTTCATATCATAGGGTTGGTTCGGATTGTCCGGAATCAGGGTGTCGAGACTCGTATCCTCGCGCTCAATCGTATCGAAACTCGGACGGACAGGCGGTTCCTCGCGGTTCGAGCCAGGCAGGAAGTCGATCAGTCGGCGCATCTGGGTGAGCGCTTCAATATCGTTCTCAAACGCGCCATCAACGACGCCAGACTTGGCCGCGTGAACGGACGCCCCGCCCAGGGTTTCGTGTGTGACTTCTTCATTTGTCACTGTCTTCACCACATCCGGTCCGGTGACGTACATGTATGACGTATCCTTGACCATGAAGATGAAATCTGTGAGCGCCGGCGAATAAACGTCACCACCTGCGCAAGGGCCCATAATCACGGAGATTTGCGGGATCACGCCGGAGGAAAGGACGTTCTCCATGAAAATGTCCGCATAGCCGGCAAGACTATCGACGCCCTCCTGAATGCGGGCCCCGCCTGCATCGAAGATGCCAATGACCGGCGCGCCGACTTTGGCCGCGGCTTTCTGGACTTTCACGATCTTCTCGGACTGCGCCAGCGACAGCGAGCCGCCAAACACGGTGAAGTCTTTTGAGAACACATAGACGAGCCGGCCATTGACCGTACCGAGCCCGGTGACCACGCCGTCGCCAGGAATGCGCTGCTTTTCCATACCGAAATCGTGGCTGCGATGCTCGACGAACATGTCGGTTTCCTCGAAGCTGCCATCATCGAGCAGCAACTGAACCCGCTCACGCGCCGTGAGTTTGCCCTTCTGGTGCTGACGTTCGATCCGGGCCTTGCCTCCACCGAGTCTGGCTTTCTCGCGCCGCGCCTCAAGCGCTTCAATCACGTCCTGCATCTGTTCCATCCTCTGACATTCCGCTTAACAGATCGGGTTTGTAAGCTAGCGCGCGCGAAGAGCAAGATCACATTGGACTTTACCCTAGGTCGACATAGCGGCGGATTATCCTGCAGCGAATTTGACTATTTATTTATATTCATTAATATTTTTAATATAGGAGTAATTGAATGAAGTATTTAATGTCTTTTATTGCTGCTTTCTCGCTCTCAATTTCTTGCGCCGCTCAAACAACGTGCTTGGGAATCAATTGTGCTGGACCATCCACAACCCCCGAGTTTGCGCAAAACTATCTGAACTATGCGGATAGCCTCATCGCCGAGCGTCTTGGCTACCGCAGCATTGATGATGTGCCCAACGATCGACGCGCCTGCTATGCAATCTGTCATATCGAATATTATGATCGTATCGAGGACTGTGTGGGGTCTCGAGACGATGTCGTTAATGGCGGTTTGGACACTACAATCGCGGACGAAGCTCTGACCAACTGCGCCGCACATGCGGCCGGAGAACACTCCCGCTGCCTGATATCCAGGGGCTATGTCCGGTGTGACAGTGATGATTAAATCGATCTGTTCATCAACAGGCTTGCCGTCGCGCATAAAAACGGGCCTCCCCGAGGGGAAGCCCGTCTCATGCCTTTCCTTCTGAAAGTATCACAGACTATTTCTAGTAATAGCCTCGATGCCCACGATGACCGTGGCGGTGTCCGCGTTTCGGGATGCCGTAAATCTCCCGGACCTGATCGCCGCGTCGAACGATGCAGGTGATAGGGCGCTCGATGTCTCGGCGCCGGCCTTCGAACTCCACCTCATTGAAGGTGACACGGAACCCGCGGGGTCCAATGCGCTCTGCATATCGGCCATCGTCGAAGTCGACATCGTGGAAGCCGAGATAGTTGGCTTCTGAACGAATGGCCTGACGACACGCACGGATGGCGCGGCGTTTCATCTGGCGCAACTCACGGCGACCGTAATACTGGTCGCGATGCCCATAATGGCGCTTGGTTTCATATCCGTAAGACCGATATCCACGGTCACCAATGTTCAGATACAAACCGCCATTATCGGTCTGAATCGAGATAGCGCCACTCACAGACTTGCTCGTATTGCCGTGATCGGCGAGCGCCGGAGCGGTAAAGAGCAGAGGCGCCGCAAGGGCAAGCGCGGCTGCTCGAGGTTTCATGACAGGTTTCATCATGGCTGCAGGAATACACAGACCGTTTCAACTGAGCCTGAGCGAACCATTCGGCTGGTGTTCATCAATGTGAAGCGCTGC
Source organism: Hyphomonas sp. (assembly GCA_024743015.1). Classification (GTDB taxonomy): domain Bacteria; phylum Pseudomonadota; class Alphaproteobacteria; order Caulobacterales; family Hyphomonadaceae; genus Henriciella. The sequence goes on from JANSXJ010000172.1 coordinate 4,778, forward strand.
CCATTCCTTGCCATTATGTCATGGAAGTGTGAGTTTGAGCCGGGATTCGGAAACCTGCGCGATGCGCAAAAAAGAATGAGGGACCGCCATGAAAACCATCACCAGCAGCCTGTTTGCATTAGGTATTTGCCTGGGTGCACAGGCCCAGGACACAAGCCGCGACGCCGAGCAAGTGACGTCCATTACCAAAGCCGATATGCGCTATGTGATCGAAGCGTCAGGCTACACAGTCACCCAGGATTTAAGCTCGGGCATCGGATTGATTGGGGAAGATGCAGACGGGGTCATCTTTGCGCTGGAAGGCAAAGCCTGCGGCGATGACGAAGTTTGCCTGGGAGTTGAGGCGTTCCTCGTACTGGAGGGCGATTTCACCTCGGATGACGCCAATTCGATCAACCAACGCTGGTCAGCGATCAAGGCAACGAAGCTGGATGATGGCAGTCTATATATGTCGCGATACCTGATTCTGGATCACGGCCAGACGCTGCAGAACCTGCGCCTGAATCTCGAAACGACTCACGCGATCGCCAAGCAAGTCATCGAAGAGAACAAAAAACAAGACGCAGAGGTCAAACTGACCAGCGCTCAGATCGAATGGGGCGACGATTCTGGCGACTATGCGAATGACCAGGCCTGTGACGATGCCCGTTTTCATGAGGATGGAGACGATTGGAACTATCAGCGCCAGCATGTCTTGCACGATGCTACCGACTGCCGCTCTCTCTATGAGGCCGGAACGACAACGCTTTACCTGGATTTCGGGAACAATTCCGGCGAGTATGCCAACGATAATACCTGTGACGACAATCGTTTCACGGGGGACGGCCGATCGGTTCTGACGACAGACAGCCATGTAAAACGCGATTCAGCAGACTGTATTGCCGCCTACCAAGAGGATCGCCTCAACCGACCGTAGGTCCGGCTACTCGTCTTTATTCACTTTTCCGCGGAGTGATTTCACCGCGCCGCGCTGCTTTTTCGCCTCAAGTCGCCGCCGCACCGATGCGCGCGTCGGTTTGGTCCGGATTCGCTTGCGCGGGGCCTCGGCGACGGTCTTGACCATGTCAGCGAGGCGTTTGCGCGCTGCCTCGCGGTTCAGGGCCTGACTGCGGTGGTCCTTAGCCTCCAGGATCAATTCTCCCTCTTGGGTGAGCCGCGCACCGTATCGGCGTCGAAACCGGGCTTTGACGGCGGCGGGGATGGAGCTCGCCAAGACATTCCAGCGCAACTGGACGGCTGTGGAGACTTTATTGACGTTCTGCCCCCCTGGCCCTGAGGCGCGGATAAACCGCTCGCTCAGTTCCCATTCGGGGATCTGGATCGCCTCTGTCACAAATACGTGATCGCGGTTGGACATGAAAGCTCCGTTCAGGGTCAATTCAGGCAGCCTAACTAGGGTGACCTGCAAGGCTTGTCACGAGCAGCCGAAATCGCGGGTGCCGTGGGGGCGCCGAAACAGGAAAGGAGGGCCATATGTCCATCCTCTCAAAACTCACTGCAAACGTTGCAGCCATCGCCCTGGCGACAGCAACGCTCGCTCCGGTTGCCTACGCTGATCGCGGTCAGAGATCAGAACGCAACGTGCGGTCTGAACAGCAGCCGCAGCGTGTCGTCAGCCGCGCCGAGCGCCAGGAAAGAAGCCGCGCCCGCGGCGAACGAAACCGCTCCGAACGTCGGGCCGAGCGTCGAGATCGACGCAGCGAAGTGAATCCCAATCGCGGACAAATCCGAGGCGAGCGAAGTATGACCCGCCGGGATACAGGCGAATTGCGCGGCGGAGAAAGACGTCAGGAACGTCGCCAGGCGCGCCGAGACGACCGCCAAATGGAGCGTCGTCAGGAAAATCGGCAGGAGCGCCGGGCTGACCGTCGTGATTATCGCCGTTTCGAGCAGCGACAGGACAGACGTGCTGAACGACGCGACGATCGCCGCTTCGAACAACGTCAGGAACGGCGCGCTGAGCGTCGCCAAGATCGCCGAATTGAGCAGCGTCAGGATCGACGTGCAGAGCGTCGGGCTGATCGCCGCGCCGAGAATCGCCGGGAAAACCGCCGGATTCGAAACAACTCATATGATCGCGGTTACAATCAGGCGCGGCGCGATCATCGCCATTATCGCAATCATCGCAACTACCGCCACGATCGTCACTATCGGAACGATCGTCACTGGCGACATCACCGGAACTTCAACCGCCACTATAGCTATCGCAATGGCTATCACTATCGTCGGCATCACCGCCGCCACAATTTCCGGCACTATTCGCCGCGCGCGTTCTACTATGGTGGTCACCGACCATTCTATTACTACTCGCGGCCTACTTTCAGCTTCGTGTACAATTCCCACTACGTACCGAGATACCGGATTGGCGGCCATTACGGTTACCACACCAATACGATCATCATCGGGGACTACGATTATTGGGGCCTGTATGAACCGCCTTATGGCTATCACTGGGTCCATGATTATGACAGCGGCGACGCCATCCTCGCCTCGATTGCGACCGGCGCCATCATTGGCCTCGTCATAGGCGCCCTGGCTGATTAAGCCCTCCTTGATTGCGGTCGTCCGCAGTGTCAAAAGAAGCCGCCCGCAGATCTGTCATCTGCGGGCGGTTTTCGATCACATCATTAAATTATCTCGTGATCGCCTCTTATTCACCTTTCATTAGGCACGAGTCATGCTTAATTCGAAGTGTCCGGAATCAAATTCAGTCCGGGCATAGTCGTTCAACAGCTGAAAGGAGGTGATCCAATGTCGAGTGAGAAACCAGGAACGGTGATTGGATCCGTTTGTGTTAAGGGTTTCATGGAGCAGCCTCCGCGAT
>JANSXJ010000326.1 GCA_024743015.1 Hyphomonas sp.
CGGACTATCCCCGTAGCACACCACCCGTGGATTTGGCGACGGCGGCGATAATTTTCTGAGAGATCGCTTCAATGTCCTGATCTTTCAGGTTTTCACCTCGCGGTTGTAGTGTCACCTCTACCGCGATGGATTTGTGTCCGGGCTCAATCCCCTGACCCTGATACACATCGAATACGTCGACCGCTGTGATCAGAGATTTATCGGCACTGTTTGCGGCTTTTGTAATGTCACCGGCCGCCGTGTCTTCGGTCACGACGAATGCAAAGTCTCTGCGGATCGGCGTGAGATCGGCTTTTTCGAAGACAGGTTTTGTCTTCGTCGTTTTGGCTTTCATCTGCGGAAGCGCGTTCAGGTTCAGCTCAAACGCAAAGAGCGGACCTTCCACATCCAGGGCTTTCAGGACGCGCGGGTGCAGGGCGCCAAAGTGCGCCACGGTGACCTTGGGGCCGAGCTTCAGACTCGCCGCTTGTCCCGGATGCCAATGCGGTTGGCGCGGTTCGCCGACCTGGAAACGGGCAGGGGGCTGACCAAGGGCTTCGAGCACAGCGAACAAGTCGGCTTTCGCGGCATAAACATCATACGCATCAGTACCGTTCCAGTGGCGCGCCTTGTGAGGGCGCACAAGCGCCGCAATGACCGATCGCTGGTCTTTCGGTCCGTCCGCGAGATAGATGGGACCGGCTTCGAACAGCCGAAGGCCGCGCTCACCATGATCCGAGCCGCGCTGAACCGCAGTGGCGAGATTGCCGAGAATACTTGGACGCATCTGGTTGAGTTCGCTGGCAACCGGGTTCGCTACAGTGAGGGAATCTTCGCCGCCGCCAAACAAGGCTGCGTGCGCTTTTGGCATGAAGCTCCAGGTGACCGTCTCGAGGAATCCGCGCGATGCCAAGGTCCGGCGCGATGTCCGGATCCGGTCTTGAATGGGCGTCGTCACGACACGTTTACCACCGGCAGGCGCGGGCAACGACAAAGTCGGCAGAGAATCGTAGCCTTCAAGGCGCGCAATTTCTTCAACAATATCGGCACTTTGCTCCATATCGAAGCGCCAGCTCGGCACGTCCAGGAGCCAGGTTTCACCGGTATCTTCAATTGCGAATCCCAGCGCCTTGATCGTCTTCTTCATGTTGGCCGGTTTGACGTCCAGTCCGGTCAGCCGGGCAACATCACGCTTGAAGAATTCGATCGGTGCCTCGCGACGAGGCGCTTCGCCAGCGACCTTGATTTTGGACGCGGTACCGCCCCCGAATTCTGTGATCAGGCGCAAGGCAAGCTGTACGCCTTCCACACAGGACTGAGGGTCAACACCGCGTTCGAAACGGTAACGAGCATCTGAAATGATGCCGGTCGTCCGACCCGTTCTGGCCGTGCGGAGGGGATCAAACCAGGCGCTCTCGATGAACACATCCGTCGTTTCATCAGAAACCGCTGTGCTCTCACCGCCCATGACGCCGCCAAGTCCGATCACGCCGCTCTCGTCTGCGATGACGCACATCTCAGGCGAAACCGGATAGGTCTTGCCGTCGAGCGCCGCACACGCTTCGCCGTCGCGGCCGAGCCGGGCCCGAATGGAGCCCGTCAGTTTGGCAGCGTCGTAGGCGTGTAGGGGGCGGGCCCGGTCGATTGAGATGTAATTGGTGACGTCCACCAGGAGCGATTTCGGGGTGATGCCAACGGCTTTCAGACGCGCCTGCATCCAATCGGGTGAGGGCCCGTTCTTGACCCCGCGGACCAGTGCGCCCGCGAAGACGGGGCAAGCTTCGGGATGATCGAGTTCAATCTCAATTGGGCAATCATACGATCCGGCGACCTTGCGCGCCGGGTCATCAATGAAACCGCCGGCGCCTGCCGCTGCGAGATCTCGTGCTATGCCTTTGACCCCAAGCCAATCCGGACGGTTGGGCGTGACTTCGAAATCGATCACCGGGTCGTCGAGACCGAGCGCTTCCGCCGCAGGTGTGCCGAGTGGAATGGACGCGTCCAGATCGGCGATCCCGTCATGATCCTCACCGGCATTCAGCTCCTTGGTGGAACACATCATGCCGTGACTCTCGACCCCGCGAATTTTTCGCGGTTTCTTGTCGAGGGTGAAATCCAATCCCGGAATGTAAGCGCCGAGCGGGGCGTAAATGGCGGTCATGCCAGTGCGCGCATTCGGGGCGCCGCAGACGATCTGTTTCTGTCCATCAACCGTGTCGACGGTGCAGACGCGTAGCTTGTCCGCGTCAGGATGCGGCTGCGCATCGGTGACCTTGCACACGGTAAAGGCTTTCAGATCTTTGGCCGGGTTCTGAACCTCCTCAACTTCGAGGCCCGCTTTCAGCATATAGCCCAGCAGATCGTCCAAAGAGGCCGTGGTCGCAAGATAGTCTTTGAGCCAGGAGAGTGGGAATTTCATTCGGGTGCCTCTTGATCTGGCAGGGATTCAAGTTCTGAGGCCAGGTTCTCCAGGCCGAGCTGTTCGAACAGATCAGTCTCCTGGCGCTCACATTTTTTAACAGGGATGGCGCGGGATCGGCCGATCTTCTGAGTTTTCCAGCAGCGCTCAAACACGGAGCAATAACAGATTTCCAGGCGCCAGTTTTGCGCATCCTCGCTGATATCGCGCACGTCCGCTGTATCGAGAATCCCGGCGGGCCAAACCATATCGACCGGCGTAACCGTGTCGCCTGGCGCCAGAGCCCGCCCAACAATCGCTGACCAGGACAGTTCGAACCCGTCTGGAAGCGCGGTGATATCGCGGCTGAACGGCTGCGCTTCCTCATCGCCGACGAAAAACTCAGCCGATTCGATCAAAGCTGGGCCAACCCCGCTATTCCGGACATTGATCCCAACCGCAGTCGTTTCTCCGCGTTGACTGACATATCCGTCGACCTGCAGGACCGGGTAGACCGCGCCGTGCTGCTGTGCCCGCATCACACGGCCCTGATCCCAGGCCATATAGACCGCCATGGCAGAGGCGATCAGCGCGCAAATCGCGACGAGGAATTCGACTTTATTGCCGTTGCCCATTAGCTCAGCCCACCACTGACGCTGGGTGTGAGCCAGGGCTTGAACCCGTAATGGCGGGTCCAGGAGGCGTCGGCTTCGAAATAGGGGCGCAGGTCAGGCATGCCATATTTCAGCATGGCCAGACGATCGATCCCCATGCCAAAGGCGAAGCCCTGATACTCGTCGGGATCGATGCCGCAATTCTTGAGCACATTCGGATGCACCATGCCGGAGCCAAGGATCTCCATCCAGCGGTCCCCAGCACCGATCTCAATCGTCTCGCCTTTTTTGGTGTACTTCACGTCCATCTCGGCGCTCGGCTCGGTGAACGGGAAGAAGTGCGGGCGGAAGCGGGCTTCCACTTCATCGACTTCGAAGAAGGCTTTGACGAAATCAATCAGACAACCTTTGAGGTGGCCCATATGGATGCCTTTTTCGATCACCAGGCCCTCGACCTGATGGAACATCGGCGTGTGCGTCGCGTCCCAGTCATTGCGATAGACACGGCCCGGCGCGATGATCCGGATCGGCGGCTTGCCATTGGTCATGGTCCGGATCTGGACCGGTGACGTGTGCGTGCGCAGCACTTTCGGATCGCCGCCTTCCGGCGCCTCCATGAAGAACGTATCGTGGGTTTCGCGGGCCGGGTGGCCTTCCGGGAAATTCAGCGCGGTGAAATTGTGCCAGTCATCTTCGATGTCCGGCCCTTCGGCGACGGCAAAGCCCATATCACCAAAGATCGCTGCAACTTCCTCGAAGACTTGCATGACCGGGTGCAGTGCCCCAACCGGTTCCGGCTTGGGCGGCAGCGTCATGTCGAGTTTTTCGGTCGCGATCTGCGCGTCCAGCGCGGCGTCTTCAAGCACGGCCTTTCGCGCCTCGACGGCGTCAGCGACGCGGTTTTTCAGCGCATTGAGCTTTGGTCCCATCTCCTGGCGTTCTTCCGGCGACATACCGCCCAGGGTTTTCATCAGGCCAGAGACACGGCCCTTTTTGCCCAGTTCGGCGACCCGCACAGCATCGAGCGCAGCCAGGTCGGCCGCGCTATTGATCGCTGCAAGCGCTTCGGATTCGATGAGTGATGTGTCGGACATGAAAAGCCCCGTTGGTCATTTTGGAGACAAACGGGGCCATTCCGACCCCGCTTGAAGCGGTCGGATTAGCGGAGAAAAGCTAAGGTGTGAACCGGCTGCACTAATTTGTTGTCATGGTCCGGCCCGCTCCCCCTTCCCAACCACCCCAAGGGTAGCCTCTGTGGGCGGTTGGGAAGGGGAAGCGGGCTGGGCCAGACGCTAATGCTAAGCCAGGGCGGCCTTGGCTTTCTCCACCAAGGCACCAAAAGCGGCAGGTTCTTTGATCGCGAGATCAGACATGACATTGCGGTCC
>JANSXJ010000153.1 GCA_024743015.1 Hyphomonas sp.
ACAATACATTGATAATCAAGGCTTCAGTGTGTTGCAGGTCCGTGAGCGCTCTATCCATTATGTCTTCGGCTGCTGCTGCATCACTTTGCGCGTCATTCAATGAGATTCCACCCATGCTGTTGACTTCGAGATAGCCAACCAATCCATTTCCGATGGTTGCCCACTGGAAAACATCCTGATTTTCACCGCCAGCCGAATCGAAGCTTTCAGCGTCAAAATAGCTGTCTCTAATGGCCAGAATTTTCGAGAGCTGTTCAGTTGAATAGGCGTCGAAATCGGTAATCTCAGATTGAGCGGCAAACCCAGTTGCTAAAATATCTAAAATTTTTCCATCTTGGCTCGCAGGTGTGAACTCGAACTCATCACCAGCCGACAAAGTCACATGCCCATCATTTAGACCTGACAACAGGGCTATAATCGTGTCCAGAAGCTCTTCGTCTGTGGATTGTTCGTTCACCTGGCCGCGGGCTGTTCTCACCCGCTCGTCCCAGTCGAGAATTCCGCGCAGTTCAAAGAAGGGGTAATAGTCATCGAAATTGTGTATGATGTGATTGAGTGTGGCAACGGGTCCGTTCTCGGTGATCAGTCTGTTGTCCTCGCACGCCGACGGTAAATCGTCTCGTCTGGAAAATACGAGCGTTCCCTCGTCCTCGGTCGCGACGAGCTCGTCCGAACCGACTGTTTGTACTGTAATGATTTCGGTAAGTTCGTTCTGAGTGATGGTGCGGACGCTCATACATGTTTCGCGGGTAAAATCATACTGAGCCACACTCTCACCTGTGATCTCCAATACCCGGCCAAAGCCTCTTTGGATCCACACGCCATCTGGAATCGCTTGCTCGGCGGGCTCATCCGCAGGAGGAGGTGCAGGTGACACTGGCTGCGGAGAAGGGCTCGCGCGATCATTATCTGCGCAGGCGGATACCATAAGAGCGGCCAAAGCGAGCCATGATACTGATGATTTCTTGATGGGAGAAAACATTTTACTTCTTTCTTTTTTTGTTTCGTTGCGATTGAACGCTTAAAAAGCGTGTCTGTTCTGTGGGTGAAGCGCGCGCGTGCCAGGGGCAAAAAGCTGATCCCTGTTGAGGGGTGGCGGCAGAAATGCTGAGTTGGATTAAGAACGAAACTTCTTCGTTCTCCGCGGGTCCCAGCCCTTAGTGATCATGCCGATCTTCGGTTTAGTGGTCTGAAAAGGCGGAAACGACTTCCATCATTAAACGTTCCCCGGACGGGGAATTTGTCATCACGACAACGCCTTCATTCCCGCTTGGAAACGACCTGAAAATGCATCGATATCCGAGATTGGCGCCAGCATGCCCAAAGTGAGATAAGCTGCCATCCGAAGACTGCTGCAGCGCCAAACCGAGACCATAGCCCTTGGTCACCGGCACAAAGAGCTGGGCTAAAAGATCAGTGGGGATCCCCAGTACATCGCGGCCAGCTTGAGCGCGTTGTAAGGCGGCCCCAAATAGCGCGAAGTCAGCAGACGTCGTCCATAGACCCGCAGCGGCCCGTTCGGGATAGTTGTTCCATGTATCAGGCGTCTCACTGAAAAGATTGAAAAGCGGGACTTTTTGCTGGTCAGCCGTCGCAATTGAGAGCGGGTGGATTGCCATCGGATCAATCGGCTGTGAAAAGCTCGATCGCTCCATTTTAAGCGGTTTGAGCACCAATTCTGTCATCGCTTTATCGAAAGGCTGGCCTGTCTGGTCTTCAATGAACAATTGCAAAATTTGGTATCCGCCGCCGGAGTAAGAGAATTTCCCTTTTTTAGGTTTCAAACGAATGGCGGGCGTATTTGTGCGTGCGCTCCCCATCACAATCTCTACGCTCGTGGGCAGGTCCTCAAACCTCGAATATCCCGGAAATCCATGCTCAGTAGCGCCAGAGGTGTGGGACAATAATTGTCTGAGGGTGATGGGTAAGCTCCCACCTTTAATCTCATCCCAATCCAGGCTCGTGATGTAGGGCCTTACATCTTCATCCAGGTCTATCCCCCGCTCATGCGATACTAAGAGAACGCCAAGTGCGGTCACGCTCTTCGAAAGCGATGCCGCTTGGAACAGTGAACCAGAGGTAATACCTGCTCCATGATATGCTGAGTGAGTTATTCCGTCTTCGGAAAAGACCGTGACACTCGCGCTCGCTACGTTCAGACGAGACGCGGCTTCTGATAAACTCGCCTGAAGACGCTCCGGCGTGGCGTAATCGACTTTTTGAAGCTGAGCGCACGCGGCGACCGCGCAAAGCAACAATAAGATCCAAAACAGGAATACTGTTCTCATAGTCTGTGGCATGGGGCATCTCTCTATGTTGCCGAGACGCATTCCTTATTCGGATTTTTTCGACCGGCTGTCCGCTCGTGACGGGAGATACGTCACCGAGCTGATGATTGCGGCGGCATTTGATCGGCGCGGTCTTGCAACGCTTCTCGCCATGTCCTCGCCGTCACTGTCTGACGTGCAGAACAAGCCGTTCGCTTAATCGATCCATCCAACAATCTATTGGAGAAAGATCGTGAACCTAAGACCTATTTCGATTTCGATTGGACTATTGTTGATAACTGGATGCGCGAGCGACATTATGCGGGACTATGTTGGTCGCGACATCACGTCCGTCATCGCGCAATATGGTCCGCCCACTTATGAGTTCGATATGCCTGATGGCCGGCGCGCGTTTCAATGGGAGCGACTGGAAACGCACCATGTCCCTGAGACAACCATTTACGAAGAGAAGAGCAATCGCAGGCGCACACGTGGCTCATCCATAACCCTGGGCGGACATGTCGAGGAGGAAGTTTGCTTCTACACTATGTATGCAGAACCAGGCCCAGCGGACAGTTGGCGCGTCGTTGGTTTCGAAAAACCGCGACTTGAATGCACATAGCTTGATCGGGCCGGTCGTGCACATTGCCGCTTTGCTGACAAAGCGTCATGTGCACGGCACTTTGATCATTCATTCCGATTGTCGACGGCTGTGATGTTGAAAAGTGTTTTCCGCTCGCGCTGGTGAAACGTTTGCATTGCGGCTTTCCCGACAATGCTAATGCGCAACTCACTCATATGTGTACGTCCGTCGGGCACACGATCACAATCTATCGAAAGCTCAAACTGGCTGATCTTCGCAATCCAAACGGGCTTGAACGGTCGCGGCGCTATCAATGACATCGAAAGCACCTGCGGGTCCTGCTTCGAGACGGTGATATGCCCCTCTAGGTGTTCCATGAGTTTGATATCATCTGGGTCCTCTAGACCTGGCAGGGGTTTGAATTTGTATGTCACTTGAGCATCTGTTTCGGCCATGAGCGCAGCATTCAACGGGACTATGTCTGACAGATTAGAGCACCAAAATTCGTCAACTGGGTTTTCCTCAAGGTCAATCAGCGCTTCGACAAAATCGTCACCCATCACGTCTTGGGACGAAGATAGAAGCGCTACGCGCTCCCCATGCCTTTTGCTGGGATCTATTCGAGCCACGAACCTCTCGTCTAAATCGCGATATTCCAAGTCATATTTGTAGATGGCGCCTTCGCTGGTTGGCTTCAGCGCGAGTGAAAGATAAGGCGGCGCTGGCTCGGCAATCGCTATATGAATGGGCTGAACCATTATGCTTGCGGATAGTAGCAAGAAAACTCGTTTTCGCATGGATATCTCCTTTGGTTGAAGCCCACGGTAACGAAAGAAGCTCGGATGAGTGTCGCGCCTGGTACGCCTGGACAAAGCCATCGGCACGCTAGGTCTTTTCGCTGAGACGTTAGACTATTGCCGACGATATCCGTTCAAGAGAGAGGGCGCTTCGAACCAAAGCGATGCCTGCCCGACCGCATGAGAGATGCAAAAAATATGGCCGGCAATCCGTTTAAAGAATTGCCGGCCACTTTGGGGGATTGAGATGTTTTTTAGAAGCGCTTCAGGAACAGTACTCCAGCCGTCCCCTCTGCGCTCCGGCCGACTAAGGGGCTTGATTTGATATCGTCAGAAAACTTCTCAACCTTCCCAAAAGCAATCACGCTTATGGAGTCGCTGATCGGCATAGCGAGGCTTCCTTCGATGAAGGGTTGAACCGAATCGTCGGGAGTGAACTGCGCCAAAGTCGGCGTCACTTCATCTGATTTAACGCCGTAAAGGTGCAGGTTCAGATCGTCGTTTCGGTAGGTGGCGCCGACCCCGAGATCGAATCCAATATCGCCAAAGCCATGCATGAATCCGGCTTTGAGAGTGCCTTCTCGCCCTTTATGAACGGCGGAAACGTCCTGCACGGCCCTGCCTTCGAGATAGAGATTTCCAAGATTTAAGTTGACCGCCAAGCCTGCTTCTAGCGCAGTGTCACGCTCGATGCCGTTAAACTTCGATGAGTCATTTGGATCGGTAAACGACCATCTTGGCTCAATAAGAGCGGTGACCTCAAACGTATCCGTGCCGAAAAAATTATAGGTAAACCCTTCTACACCGAGCGTGGCATTCTCCCATGAATAGGCAATGTATGGGACGGGTAAGATTTCAGGACTATCGGTGCCCTCATAGGCTGGGAAGTCCGAAATTAGTCCAAGTCCGAGCAGCCAGCCATCCTGCTCTCCGAGGCCTTTGAATTCGGCGTGTGCCGCGCCTGAGTTGAGGAAGACAGTGAGGGAGGCTGCTGCAAAGGCAACTTTTTTTATTTTCATTTAGGTTACTCCAAGTGAGTTGATGTCGCCGAAAATCGACGCTCGCCTGGAATGCGTATTTTTGTAGGAAATATCGTCTTCCTGGATTTTCCGAGACATCAAAATGTGTCCGCGCCGTCACGGAAACACAGAAAATGCGCTCTCATCCTTGATCACCCGCATGATCCTAAAGTAGCTGCGCCACATGTTATCGACATTTGAGATTTTGGTGGCGGTCATCGCGGCCGCTACGATTGGACAGGCTTGTCTGACCGCGAGTTTACTCGCAGTCCGCAAAGACCCTCGTCGGATTTACCTGCCTTTGTTCATTTTCTTCGTCGCGCACGCCGTCGCTAAATTCTACGGTATCGCGGAAATCCTAGCGACGACGCGCGAGACGCTGCCATTTCGGCATTTTGTTGATATGAGTTCGATGGTCGCGTTCATGCTGATATCGCCATTTATATGGCTCTATGTCCGCGCCCTTACTTCTGAACAAACCGTGCGACTCACCATTCGAGATAGCTGGCATTTGTTGGCATTCGGCATCGGGATAATCGTCAGCATCCTCATTCTCTCATCCCCGTTTGAAGTCCGCCATGAGCTGCTTGGCGACGGCGAGCCGACGGATGGAGGACAAGTCCTTTTGCTAGCCTTGGCGATGCTGACCCTATTGTTTACTTGGGTCGTTCAGACGACGATTTACGTCTTCAAGATTTTCGCGCGGCTGACACGGTATCGGGCGCGTTTGAAGGACATCTTTGCGAGTACGAAAGGGCGAGAACTTCATTGGATTAGTTGGGTCGTGGCCCTGCTCGTCATCAATTTGCTGATCGTCAGCACAGAGATGTTTTACGTCATGACACCAACCATCGGCCTTATGTCTGACACGTTCGACTTTGCCATGGTTTGGATCTTCTCGCTATGGGGACTCCGAGCAACTCCGGCTATTGAAGGGGCGGGCGGCCCGCGCATCGAAGCCGAAAACTCTTTCGCGAGCAATGAAAACACTGAGCCAAAAAAGCCCGCTGCGAAATACGAAAAATCCGCGCTCACCGCAGAACACCTTGAGCGGATATCGGAAAAGCTCAATCGCGTGATGCTCGATCAGAAACTCTATTTAGAGCCTTCCTTGTCTTTGCGAGATCTCGCGAAAGCCGTCTCGACACCGCCCAATTACGTCTCGCAAACACTCAATAGCGAAATCGGAGAAACCTTCTTCGACTATGTGAACGGTTGGAGGGTCCGTGATGCAATGCCGAGAATACGTGGAAGCCATGAGTCGATTCTGAGCATTCTCTATGATGTCGGGTTCAATTCTCGCTCTTCATTTTATAAAGCGTTCAAACGTGAAACAGGGATGACACCGCGCGCTTATCGCGATGCGATTGCGGCAGAATAACCAAACCGTCGAACTGCGCTCATTCAGCTAGCCCGCCAGGATCGCAAGCAAAATGAGTTGTTTACTCAGCGTCCTAAACTCGCCCCAGAACGGCCGCTTGGCGAGCAAAACGAGACATTGCGACCCAGTAGCCCATGGTGCTTGGCTGACCTGCGTGCGACTTCCGAGTGTGAACTTAAAAAAGTCTGATCCGTCCACATGCTATTTCCACGGCCTTCCAGGGTCTGCAGCGGAACTGCGACTTCTCAATCGCGATGCCGGGCCAAAAATCGAGGTGATTCATCCACTCGATTTTCGTCGATTTGAAGGTGCCGAGCCTTCAAGTGGTAAAGTGCGCGTTGTCGGATTTTCTCTCGGCGCTTTTTCGGCGCTTCGGCTCGCAGCTTTGAAGCCGCAATGGGTCAAAGAACTTATTCTGATTTCGCCTGCCGCCCCTCTGGAGACCGGCGAGTATCTACATCGAATGGCGGGTGCTCTAGTTTTCAAAACTGCGAAAAAAAGCAAACTGGGCTTCGCCGGGTTGACGGCGATCCAGTCAATACTCTCCGCAGTCACACCCCGTCTGCTGCTTCGTCAAATGTTTGCCGAGAGTTGTGATAAAGAACGAGCTTTGCTCAATGATCCGGTATTCGTATCTATCTTGATAGATGGATTGAAGAACTCACTTGGTGCGAACGCAAGTTTGTACCGCAAAACTGTTAGATCGTATGTAGGTCCTTGGGCTGACGATCTGAAAACTATACGGTGCCACTGCCGCATTTTCCATGGCGAAAGGGATAATTGGGCTCCGGTGGAAATGGCGAAAGCCATTGCTGCTGGTCTACCGGGCGAACCTGAGCTCATTATTGAAGAAGGCCTCGGACACTACTCCACACTAGCCAAAGCTCTACCGTCGGTGCTCTTCTGACAAGCGAGCAAAAGCATGGGTAATCGGGCGGACTGCTAGCCAGTCGAGCTCCTGATAGGTTTGCAGCGTTGGGCTGCGGACAAGAAGGAGAATACGATGAACGTGTTTATTGGATTGGATGTCTCGCTGCGGTCAGTGGCGATGTGCGTGCTCAGTGCGGATGGTGATTTGATCGAAGAGACCAACCTGGATTGCGAGGTCGATGCGATCTCAGATCATGTTCGAGCCAAAGGCTATTCAGTCGAACGGATTGGTTTTGAAGCCGGTACAATGAGCCAGGCTTTGTTCCATGGTTTAACAGCCGAGGGCTTCGATGTGGTCTGCATGGAATCTCGCCAAGTCTCGGCAGCAATGTCTGCTATGCGGAACAAAACCGACAAGACGGATGCGCGTGGCATCGCCCAGATTCTTCGAGCGGGTTGGTACAACCCCGTTCATATGAAGAGCCGCGAGAGCCATGAGGTCAAAGCTCTGTTGGCTGCTCGAAAAGCCATCCTCAACCGCTGTATCGATTTGGAGAATGAGATCCGGGGGCTGTTCAAAGCGTTCGGGATCAGACTGCCATCTCGTCTCAGCCGACTTCGGTTCGATGAGAAAGTCCGGCCGATCATAGAGGCAGACGATACGCTCGCCTTTGCGCTCCTTCCCATGCTGGATGTCCGAGGCGAACTCTATCATGCCTATCGCTTGATGGAGAGTCGCGTCAGAGCGGTGTCGCGCCAGGACTCAGTTTGCAAACTACTGATGACGGCATCCGGCGTGGGTCCAATCACAGCCCTCTCGTTCAAAGCGGCTGTCGATGACCCAACACGCTTTAAATCCTCTAGACTGGTCGGGGCTCACTTCGGTCTGACACCGACACGCTTCCAATCTGGAGAGGTGGACAATACGGGACGCATCTCCCAAGCCGGCGATAGAGACGTACGAGCAACGCTCTATATTGCAGCCAACTCTCTTTTGATCGTATCGGGTCGATCATCGTCGTTGAAGGCGTGGGGCCCGAAGCTGATCCGAACGAAAGGCGTCCGGCGTGCTCGCATCGCGGTCGCGCGCAAGCTTGCTGTGATCCTGCACCGGATGTGGATCACCAATACGCCGTTCCAGACGGAGGGCGTCTCATGATCTAAACCACCCGAACACCCGGTTCGTCCTGGTCTGGACGAAGTGTGTGGATGACGCCGTTTATGTCTCCTGCGCTCGAAGACGAAGCGCGCGCAAAAGCAAGGCGCTCCACAACACAAGATCACACACATGCATGCAGCGGCGCCAACGCTATGCGC
>JANSXJ010000456.1 GCA_024743015.1 Hyphomonas sp.
ACTTATCTGCATTCGACCATCTCGACCAAGCGCCATCCGGTCGCGACGCCAGAATTGCCCGTCTTCCTCGACGCCATTTTGGCAGACGAACCCTTTGCGGGCGGCTTGGAGCCGATGATCGGTGACGCCCACCTGCGTACACTGACCATTCTTGGGTTCCCGGCCTCGACGCTCCCCGGCATTCTTGATGAGCTGAACCGTCAGGGCTTTGCCTATCGCTGGGCGACGCGGTTTATAGCCATGGACAAGGCCGAAGCCGAAAAAGTCCTCGGCAAGAAGCGCCGCCACTGGTTCGCCAAACGAAAATCCATCGGTGCGGTCCTGCGCGAAACCATGTTCAATGAACAGGCGGCGCTGGTCGACAATGATGCCGACAACAAGGCCGGTGATGCCGATGCCGCCCTGCAGGAGCTTGGCTCCGATCTTGTCTCCTACGGATACGTCACAACAACGATTACCGTCGCTGATCCTGACCGGCGCACCGTCGATGAACATATCCGGATCGCTGAGCGCATCGTGAATGGCCGCGGCTTCACAGCCATCAGGGAAACACTGAACGCTGTCGATGCCTGGCTCGGAAGCTTGCCGGGACACCCTTACGCCAATGTCCGCCAACCCATCCTGCATACGCTGAACCTTGCTCACATGGTGCCGCTCTCAGCGGTCTGGGCCGGTGAGGAAACAAATCGCCACCTAAATGCTCCTGCGCTCATTCAGGCGCAGACAGATGGCACAACACCGTTCCGGCTCAATCTGCACATTGGCGATGTGGGCCACACGCTGGTCGTCGGCCCGACCGGCGCGGGCAAGTCCGTCCTACTTTCGCTCTTGGCCCTGCAATGGAAGCGCTACCCAGACGCCCAAATCTTCCTCTTCGACAAGGGCCGCTCGGCCCGCGCCGCGACGCTTTGCATGGGCGGTGCGCATGTTGATCTCGGCGGCTCCAACGCTCCAAGCTTGCAACCCCTAAAGGACATCGACACAGACACGGGCGCGAGCTTCGCTGCCGACTGGCTGGCTGGTCTCTGCACGAATGAAGGCGTCGCCATGACGCCGGACCTTAAAGCCCGTCTTTGGGAGGCCATTCAATCCCTCAGCTCAGCGCCTGAAACAGAACGCACACTGACAGGCTTAAGCCTGATGCTGCAGGACGAGACCCTCAAATCGGCCCTCCACCCGTTCACGCTGGAAGGCCCGCATGGACGGCTCCTCGATGCCGATCATGAAAGCCTCTGCCTCGCCGACACGGTCTGTTTCGAGATGGAAGAGCTGATGCATACCAAGGGCGCGGCGCTTCCAGTTCTCACCTATCTCTTCCACCGGCTGGAAGCGCGGTTCGACGGCAAGCCAACACTCCTCATCCTCGACGAAGCCTGGCTCTTCCTCGATGATCCCATGTTCGCTGCGCGCATCCGCGAATGGCTCAAGACCCTGCGCAAGAAAAACGTGTCCGTCGTGTTCGCCACACAAAGCCTCGCCGATATTGCAAACTCAAGCATTGCGCCCGCGTTGGTCGAGAGCTGTCCGACACGCATCTTCCTGCCCAATGAACGCGCACAGGAACCGCAGTCCAAAGAGACCTATGAGCGCTTCGGCCTCAACACCCGTCAGATTGAGCTGATCAGCCGGGCCACCCCGAAGCGCGATTACTATTATCAGTCACCCCTCGGCGCGCGCGTCTTTGATCTGGGGCTTGGACCAATCGCGCTCTCCGTGTGCGGCGCTTCCGCCCCCGAAGATCAGGCCTTGCTCGACCGTATCTGGGCGGAGACTGACGGCGAAGGAATCGCAGAATGCTGGCTCCACGAAAAAGGCCTGCCTTGGGCGGCTGACCTTCTCAGCCGTTGGCCGGGCCGCGAGCCCGACGCCCACGAACCCTTCCCACCTTCTCACGCCATCGCTGCCGAATAGGAGCAACGCAAATGAAACGGCTTCTCGTCTCTGCCGCCCTCTGCGCTCTTCCCGTGACCGTAATCACGGCACCACCCGCGCACGCTCAATGGACGGTCTATGATCCTGCCAATCACATCCAGAACATCTATCAGGCCATTCGCTCGCTTCAGGAAGTGAACCAGCAGATCCAGCAGCTCACCCACGAAATCGAGATGCTGGAAAGTATGGCGCGGGATTTGGAAAACCTGCCTGACTCCATCGCCGACGACATATTGAGACGTATGCGCCGCATCGATGAATTGATGCGCGAAGCCGAAGGCATCGGCTATGGCGTCGAAGAAATCGAGCGCGACTATGAAGTGATCTACCCGGAAGAGTATGGCGAGACGCCGCCGGAACACCGGGTCCTCGTTGAAGAGGCTCGGGTGCGCTGGCGTCAGTCCCGCACCGCCTATCGCGAAAGCCTGCTGGTCACCGCAGAAGTCGTCTCATCGGCGCGCGCCGACAGTGAAAGTCTCGACCGTCTGATTGGAGACAGTCAGTCCGCCGTCGGCAATCTCCAGGTCCTGCAGGCAGGAAATCAGATCGAGGCGCTGCAGACCGAGCAGCTGATGCAGATGGAAGCGATGATGGCCTCGCACTACCGGGCTGAAGCGCTGGAACGCGCCCGGCAACTTGCTGAAGCCGAACGTGGCCGCGCCCGTACCCGCGCCTTTCTCGGGTCTCCCGACTGATGGACGTGATTGACACCTTCCTCGCGACCTTTATCGCTTACATTGACAGTGGGTTCGGCCTGCTGGCGGGAGATGTCGCTTATCTGACGACCACGCTCATCGCGATCGACATTACGCTTGCAGGCCTGTTCTGGGCGCTGTCTCAGAACACCGACGTGATCGCGGGGCTGCTCAAGAAGGTGCTCTATGTGGGCTTCTTCGCCTTCGTGATCGGCAATTTCTCGCTGCTCGCCAATATTGTCTTTGACAGTTTTG
>JANSXJ010000424.1 GCA_024743015.1 Hyphomonas sp.
AGCTTAAATTTCCGTCATTAAGTTTTGAGGATTGATTTCATTAACGAAATCAGCGGGCCTCTATTCCCACTCGATGATGAAAGAGCCTATAAATCGCATCTAATTCAATGACTTACGAAAAACTTGTGGAAAAGTACCGTCGTCGATTCCGGCGAGATCTCTCCGTAGGCAAATTGAATGATGCACGGATGGCGCGTCGTTGCAGTTGACACGATTCCGATGCACGCACGGTCGATAGCCGATTTTCGGTCACCACTCCAGTTCACACTGACGTCAGCATCGGCTGTCTGAGCGGAATTAGGGTGACGTCCAGCCACAGCATTGGGCAAGTTACATAATCTCGGACAGGAGCTTACCCTGTCCGAGGTTTTGAAACATCCACAAGCGCAACCAGCCCCTAAACCGACGCACCCGCCGGATCGCGGTCCTTTGGACATGGCGCTTTGACGCGCCGAAGGCCAGCCTTGTTGTGGGGCGAACCACACACCATTCAGCCCCCTTGACTGTCAGAAAATAATACCCTATTTTCTGACACAAAGGAGCAGGCCATGGCCATCGACAAAATCAAGCGCCGCATTATCGGCAAGGGGCGCGGGGCTGTCTTCACGCCGTCGGATTTCCTTGATCTCGGCTCGCGCGCTGCTGTCGATCAGACGCTGTCGCGACTGACCGATCAGGGCGTGATCCGTCGGCTCGCCCGGGGGATTTATGACTACCCGAAGACGAGCCCTCGTCTGGGCCGTCTGTCTCCGGATGCTGACGCTGTCGCCGCCGCCATCGCCCGAAAGGATGGACGTGTCGTCCAGGTCTCGCCGGCGCGCGCGGCGAACATGCTCGGCCTGACCACGCAGGTTCCGGCGAAGGCTGTCTATCTGACGGATGGGCCAAGCCGCACGAAGCAGATCGGGGCGCAGACGATCATCATGCGCAACGCCGCCGCCAAGAACCTTGTCGGCGCTGGCAAACCGACCGGTGCCGTGTTCCAGGCGCTGCGCTATCTTGGCAAGGACGGTGTCGATGACAATATCGTGGCGCGCCTCTCCAGGACGATCGACGCCGACACGCGCCGCGCCCTCGCCAAGGATGCCCTTCAGGCACCAGGATGGATGCGCCCGGTGGTTCAGCAGATCGCGGCGGCCTGACAGTGGATGGTTTCGCGCGAGAAACCGCAGCTATCCGCGCGGAGGTCTTTCAGGAGACGGCTGCGCGGACGGGCGTGCAGGCAGCCATCATCGAGAAAGACTTCTGGGTCTGCTGGACGATCAAGCGCGCATTCTCACTCGGGGACAGAATACCCGGCCTGATCTTCAAAGGAGGCACGTCTCTTTCGAAAGCCTATGGCCTGATCCGACGCTTCTCCGAAGACATTGACCTCAGCCTCGACCGCCACGATCTAGGCTTCGCCGATGAGCGCGACCCGGCAACTGCGCCGAGCAACAAAGCTAGAAAGGCCTTGCTCGATGAACTGGAAGCCCGGGCGATCGAAGCGATCAGCGGTTCGGTCAAAACAGCTCTGTCAGACGTGATGAGCGAAACGCTCGGCGAGCCGGTCCTTCTGGGTGTTTCAGATGACGACCCGCAAACGCTGATCTTCACCTATCCAGCAAGTCTGCCGACGACAGCTGCCCTGCCCTATGTGCGCTCATCCGTTCGCCTCGAATTCGGCGCACGCTCGGACCACCTGCCGGCAGAACAGAGGGACATCTTTCCCTTTGTGTACGAACAGTTTCCGGACCTGTTCTCAGAGCCAGGCGTATCGGTGAAGACCTTGTCAGCTGCGCGGACCTTCTGGGAGAAGGCAACTATCCTTCATATGCTTGCGCACCGGGATACGGCCAGACCACTGGGTGAGAAGATGTCTCGTCACTATTACGATCTCGCTCAGCTCGCCCGATCCGAAACGAGGCCTCAGGCCCTAAGCGACCTGACACTTCTTGAAGCTGTGGCTCTCCACAAATCCGTCTTTTTCCGCGCGGCATGGGCCAACTATGAGACGGCCCGGCCGCCGACCCTCAGACTCGCTCCAGCGCCTGCATTCGAGGCCGCGCTTCGATCTGACTATGCGCAAATGGCTGAAATGCTGTTCGATGCGCCTGAGTCATTCGACGCCATTCTGGAAACCATCACCGCGCTCGAAGCAGAGATCAACGCCATTGAGGTTCGCCCCAATAGCATCGCCTGACAGGCGGAAACACTCCGCCAAAGACGTTTGATCCCTTCGTGACCCATTAAAGCTGTTAAAGGGTCACGTAATACTCATTTCCTCAAATCTAGCGGCGCTGGGCTACCGTCGCTCGACGCGCTGACTTCAATGTCGCATTTCCGCCCCGGCCGGACCATCAAACGGGAACCGAAAGGCCTCCGTCCAAAGATCAGTCGTCGTGTAGACACGATCCTCAAAATGCTGTCGCTCGTCTGATGTCGTCTCAGCCAACAGGCCGAGCCAGCACAGCGGCTCAAGCACCTGTGAACAGATCATTCCCGGCATGCGGTCATAGGGCTGGTTGGATTCCGCAGGGCCATAGAGGATTTCCCCAAGCGCACCGCATGTCACGCCGTGCGCCGCCTCGGTGTTCAGCACACCGAGAAACACATCCCAGTTGCCAAGCCTCGGCTCGGGCATCCGGGATGAGGCGGCATGATCGACTTCGAACAGCCAGAACGGCATCATCAGGTTGAAGAGATCGCCGGTCTTGTCAGCAATGTCCCTGCCCGCCTTGGTGAGCCGGCAGGTCAGCTTGTGATGACGGATCAGCTTGAGTTTCAGCAAAACGAAATGCAATGCTTCCAGCGGCGGGAAATCGTACTCATTCAGCACCTTGTTGACGAGGAACAGCTTGTCTTCTTCCCAGCCCGGCCAGTCGAACTCTGCGGCCGCCCAGTGAACGAAATTGCGCTGGAACGCCTTGCCCTTCGTGAGGCCGATCGCGTCATGTTCGGCAAGATAAGAAAGAACCTTCTGAGCTGCGCAGATCATGGGCGCACCTGCAAGTGCAGGCTCATCATTCTTCACGGGCAGGAGCAGAAGCGTCATCGCAAATTCATCGTCAGGCTTGTTGCCAAGCAGGGTAACGACGAAAGCACGGGATGCCTATTCGCGGTGTTCAAGGTTCGAGCCCCGAATGTCGCGCCCAACCCGGAGCAACAAAGATCGTCGGATTTTTTCTGCTTCTAAATCAACAGCTTAGATGGTTAAGTTAGGAGCGAGTGACG
>JANSXJ010000049.1 GCA_024743015.1 Hyphomonas sp.
AGTTCTTATCGCAACTCGACCAATTATGATGATGCAGAAGAAGTCCGGCCGATCATCACCAACAACCTGAACCTGATCACGCCGGCTGGCGATGCGCCAACGCTGATGCGGTTCGACGAGGTTGAGACCTTCTTCCACGAATTTGGCCACGGCCTGCACGGTCTGCTGACCCAGATCAAGTATTCGAACTTCTCCGGCGTGGACGGACCGCGGGACTATACAGAGTTCCCGGCGCAGATTCTCGAGCACTGGGCAGGCGCACCTGAAATGCTGGCGGAATATGCGCTTCACTACGAAACGGGTGAAGCGATCCCGCTGGAGCTGATCACCAAGATGCGTGAAGCCTCCAACCACAATCAGGGGTTTCGCACGACAGAGTTCATTGCCGCCTCTCTGCTTGACCTTGCCTGGCACAATCTCAGCCATGACGAAGCGATGGCCATCACCGATGCGCGTGCCTTCGAACAGGAGGTCCTCCAGCGCTATGGCCTGATCGAGGAAATCGAACCGCGCTATCGCAGCCAGTATTTCAGTCACATCTTCGCTGGCGGTTACAGCTCGGGCTATTACGCTTACCTGTGGTCTGAAATCCTCGACGCAGATGGCTTTACCGCCTTCCGTGAAGCCGGGGATATCTGGGATCCGGAACTTGCAGCGCGCCTCAAGAAATGGGTCTATGAATCCGGCGGCCTGCGCCCTGCGGATGAGCTCTATCGTAATTTCCGTGGATCTGATCCAACGATCGAGCCATTGCTGCGCATTCGCGGATTTGAGACCAATGAGGAAGGCGAGGGCTAAGCCCGCATCTCATTGTCCGAAACATGAAAAAGCCGCTCCATTCGGGGCGGCTTTTTTTGCGCAGAGCCTCGCATTTATGCTAGAGGGAGCGGATGAGCTACGATGTTGGATCTGGTGATCTCGTCCTGTGCGTGAACGCAGCGCCGAACCATGTGACCGGTGAGCCGGTGCCGCTGGTTCAGGGCGAAACCTATCGGGTTTGGGGGGTTTTGCCCTTCATGTGTCCGTGTGGTCGCGGCGATGCGCTGCTCGATGTCGGCGTTGACTTCGCTTGGTGCCAGACCCGGTTCCGTCTCCTGCCCAAGCCGCGGGCTGAGAGCGTGCGCAAGAAGGCTTCTGTGCCCAAAGAAGTCGAGCCGGTTTAAGAGCGATAGCGCGGCGAGGCAGAAAGAATGGCACTCTCAATTTCAGGTGCAGGCAGCCTGCTTGTGCGTATCCCGACTGCGCTCTTCCCGATCGCGCTTGGGCTGGCAGGGCTGGGGACGCTGGCTATTGCAGCCGATAAGAGTAAGGAGCGGTAAGGATGTCAGATACGGATTTCACGGGAAAGCGGGTGCTTGTGGTTGGCGGATCGAGTGGGATCGGCAATGGCATCGCGCGGTCTTTCCTGGCGCGCGGCGCACATGTCGCCGTGTGGGGCACAAGACCGTCGGCAGCTGACTATTCGCCTGAAGAAGGCTCAGACCTTAGCGGTCTTGCCTATACACAAGTCGATGTGAGTTCGCCGGATGCGATCTTCGCGGCACCTGCGCCGTTTGACGGATTGGACGTCCTGGTCCTGTCCCAGGGCATCGTCGCCTATAAAAAGGCCGAGTTCGAGCGCGAAGGCTGGGACCGCGTCATGGCGGTCAATCTGGACAGTCTGATCCATTGTTGTGAAAGGTTTCGCGGTGCGTTGAGCTCTGCGCAGGGCTCGATCATCATCATCAGCTCGGTTTCGGGCACACAGGCAAATATCGGCAATCCCGCCTATGCGGCTTCGAAGGCTGGCGCGATCAACCTGACCAAGACGCTGGGGCAAGCCTACGCTCGCGACAGCATTCGGGTGAACGGCGTCGCGCCGGGTCTGGTCGACACGAAGCTGACCAAAGTCACGACCGAGCACCCCGATCGCCTGAAAGGCGCTCTTCGGGCGATCCCGCTGCGCCGGACCGGAGAGCCCGAAGAAATCGCTGGCGGGGTTTTGTTCCTCGCGTCCCCGCTTGCCTCATACGTGTGCGGTCAAACCATTTTCGTCGACGGGGGCTTAACTTTGTAAGAGGGTGTGTGTCCCTGATTTGCATGACAAACCAGCCACTTCACCTGTGGTCATCTAGCGCACGTCTGACCTCGTATCGGGCGCGAACCGGCGCAAGGACGAGGGAGCGAGAAGAATTTTCATTGCATTTACAACTTTTTCCAACGACCGCGCATCCAATAGGCTAAGCGAAGAAAGATGAGCAGGAACAGCACTTTATCGACCAGATCTTATCAGATTAGCGGTTACCGGGTCGCCTGTTTCCTGAATCCTTGCCCAATTGTGCAGTTTTTGAGGCAGAAACCAGCCCCATTTTCTCCTTGATTTCCGACCACATAGCGGGGCTCGCCAACCGCATATGATTGGAGTATAGGCGCGTGGCTTTGATGGTTAATATTGCTGAATTGTAAAAAGACGGCTGGGGCAGACAACGGTACTCTATAAGCCGTGCGATCACAGACCGGGCGCGTTCAGCGTACCAAGGTGGGGTTATCTCAACATGAACTGGCTAGCACGTCTCGCGACAATTGCGCGACATCCGAGCGGATGGTTGATCGGGATATGCCTTGTTCTGGCCGTCCTGCACCTGCGTAGCTCACCGACCCTGCTGAGCCAGCTGCGCGCGGTCACACTGTATGATTATTCGCTGTCGATGAGCTTTGTGGGCGATGATCGCGAAGTCGATGTCACGACATTCCTGCCCGCCGCTGATGAACGTCAGGACATTGTCCGCGAGACCATCCTATCGGGCCAGCTGCAGTTTGACGACCAGACCGACCAATCAGGACGACGCGGCATGTGGTCAGGCGACCGTGGGCGAGAAATTCGCTATCACGCGATGATCACGTCGAAACAATTGAGCTATGCGCTGGATGAATCGCTGCAGGTGCCGCAATTCCTGCCGGAACAATATTCCCAATACCTGGTCGAGGAAGAGGGCGTGCAGGTCGGCCATCCTGAAATCATGGAACTCTGGTCCTCCATCCAACCCGCCGACAGCCGGGAGCTCGTGCCGGTACTGGAGGCGATCTACGGCTACACGTATGAGGAAATCGAAGGCGCCCCCTTCAAAGGCTTCACCGATGCGTTGACGGCCCTGCGGCTGGGACGTGCAAGCTGTAACGGAAAAGGGCGTCTGTTTGTGGCGCTCGCGCGATCAAATGGCATCCCGGCCCGCCTCGTCGGCGGTGTCATCATGAATGAGGGATCAAAGAAGACCTCACACCAATGGATTGAGGTACTGATTGAGGGCCGCTGGGTGCCCTTTGACCCTACGAACGGCTACTTTGCCAGCCTACCCGAGAACTATTTGCGGCTGTATACGGGCGATCACGCGCTGTTCCGTCATACGCGCAATATCAATTTCGATTACCGGTTCACGATTGACCCGGTGAGCCAGTCCCCCGCCTTGTTCGACTTTGACGAGAATGAGCCCACGCTCAATCGCTTCAACGCGGCGCGGCTGATGAAGCTGACCGGACTGCCGGAAGAGATGATCGGCGTGTTCCTGATGTTCCCCCTGGCTGCGCTGGTGACGATCTTCCTGCGGAGTGTCGTCGGATTGCAGACCTTTGGCATCTTCATGCCAATGCTGATTGCTGCCGCGTGCATGAATACAGGGCTCTGGCTCGGCCTGATCACGTTCTCTGGCATTGTCGCGTTCGCGGTGGCCATGCTCGCTTACTTCAACTCGTTCAACATATTGAAAATCCCGCGATTAGCCGCGGTAATCACGATATGTACGGTCCTGTTTATCGGTGTCCTGCTCTGGCTCGGCAATCGATCGAGCTTGCAGTTCGGTATCCTTGCGCTGTTCCCGGTCGTGATCATTTCCTTCCTGGCCGAGCGGATCCACAACATGGTCGACGAAAGCGACTGGCGCGGCATGCTGACCACTGGCGCCGGAACCATGGTCACCATCATTGCATGCTACATCGTGTTTTCTTCAGTTCTGCTCCAGGGCCTCTTCGCCCTCATGCCAGAGCTTCTATTGTTGGTTCTGGCGATCCAGCTGGCGATCGGTCAATGGTCGGGTATGCGCCTGCAGGAATATGTACGCTTCCGCTCAATCCTCGGAAATGGACCCGTGCTCGGCATGAATGCGCGTAACCGGGATTATGTAAACACGCTCAACCCCACAGAACTTCTGGATCTCGCGGCGGACAAGCTGCGCAGTAAAGAGATCCTGAAGGATGCCGGCGTGCCCGTGGCAAAGACCTATGCGGTGTGCAAATCCTTCCGTGAATTGCCTGAATTCATGCAGACTCTGGCCGACCTCGGCGCTTTCGCGCTGAAGCCAAATCGCGGGTCTCAGGGCAATGGGATCATGATCATCAGCGGGCGAGACGGCAAAAACTTCGTCTCCGCTAGCGGCAAGGTTCGCACGCCGGAACAGCTTTCGCGCCATGTCGGGGAAATCCTCAATGGATCCTTCTCACAGAGCGGGGACGAGGATTTCGCTTATGTTGAGCCGCTGCTGACCCAGCATGCAGAGTTGAGTGCGCTCTCAGATTTCGGCCTCTCCGATATTCGTGTCATCCTGCACGAAAAGCGTCCGGTCTCGGCTATGCTGCGCCTGCCGACCAAGAAATCCGGTGGCAAGGCCAACCTGCACCAGGGGGCGATCGGCCTCGCGATCGATATTGAAACGGGCGAGGTGACCAATGCCGCTCTCAAGGGTCAGAAAACGCCAGCGCATCCCGACACTGGCGCAGACCTGATCGGCTTCAAGATTCCGAAATGGCGGCAGATCATTGAGATCTCCAAGAATTCCGCGGAAGCGATCCCGCTGGGCTATATCGGTGTCGATGTCTGCATCGATCATGATCGCGGACCCCTCGTGCTGGAAGTGAATGGACGGCCCGGCATCGAAATTCAGAACGTTCAGCAAAAAGGCCTCGTTGAGAGCCTTAAAGACAAGGGCCTCGCCCATGCTTGACCAATCTCGCTTCTTCTCTGCCCCGGTGCTGACCGCCGTCGCGATCGTGCTGTCGATCAGCGCTTTGGTAGCTGAGTTCGTCGTGCGCAGCGATCACCAGGAAGGCATCGTACGGACGATATCTTCAGACGATGAATCGGAAATTGATCGAAGCGCCGAAGAAGATCTGGATGCCGACTATCACAATGAGCTGGTCGCGATCGTCCAGAACACTGCCTTCGCCCCACTTTCATCAGAAAATTTGCGAACAACGCCGTTCTTCCGAACGATCGACCCCTCGAAACGGGCTGAATTGCAGGCCTATGTCGGTCGGTTGCTGGCTAAGCGAAAACGCCACGAAGAAGCGCTGGCTGTGCTGTCCGGATTGTCACCCGAAGAACGGATCGAGCATGACAGCTCATTCTCCTATGCCCAGTCCTATCGCGGTGCTGGAAACATTGAAGCCGCCATCAACGCCTATGCGGTGCATGTCGCGGCCAATCCGAACCACAATCCGGGATATGTGAATTACGGCATCCTGCTCGCCGAGACGGGACAACACGAACAGGCGATCCGCGTGTTTGAACGCTCGGTTGATATCACCAGCAGCTCGCGCAAAGGCAAATCGCTGTCGCTGCTCGGGCAGTCTCAGGTCGCGATCGGCGCCTATGAGGATGCGATCAAGTCTTTCGACAAATCCATCGAGTACCGTCCCGATAGCGGCCCGACCTGGCGACGTCTGGCCACTGCGAAAGCCCGCGCCGGATCTTTTCCGGGTGAAGAGGTTCAGGCCGACTATGCTCGGGCCCTAGCGCTTGCGCCGGACAGCTCTACCACCATGAAAGAGTGGGCCGAGTACAATTTTTCATTCGGTCGTTTTGAAGCGGCGTTGCCAATGTTCCGCGATGCGAGCGAAGAGGCGCCCAACGATTTCGATATTCTCTTCTCGCGTGCCGTAAACCTGATCGCATCAGAACGCCCTCGCGCGGCGCGAAAAGTCGTCCGCAGAATGTCCAATGTGGAAGTGTCGACGGAACAGACGATCCTGCTCCAGGCCCTGCAGGAAGTCAGTGGCATCATTCGTCCGCCAACAATCGAGACCCGCAACCAGACCTGCGCGGTGCGTACCGATGATGAGCGGTTCACTTATCTCTGCGCCCTGCTGCAACTGGCCACGGAGTCGCCCCGGATGGCGGTTGAGACGGCCTCGGACCTGCCAGAGACATCGATCTATGCTCAGCCGGTCACTTTTGCACTCGCGCGGTATGAGTATCGCAACGAAGCGGCCGACTCTGCTTTGGCGCGGCTGGACAGCTTGATCGAGTCAAATCCTGACAGTTCACTGTTCTGGCTCTATAAAGCGCGCGCCCACACCGCGCTCAACGATCTCGAAGGCGCCTTGCCGGCGTTCGAGCAGTCACTGGCCCTGAATCCCGAGAGCCGCAAGATCACGTTCGAGCTGGCGGATCACCTGATGGCGATGGAAGCGTTCGAGCAAGCTGAAGCAACTCTCCTCGCTTATATGGAAATGCGACCGAATGATGCCTCGGTTCTGACGGCCCTCGCACGCAATTATGCCGCCACCGGGGATCCGGAGAAGGCTGAAGATACGCTGCTGCAGCTGATGTCGATGAGCGAAGAAGCTGAACCTGAAACCATCGCGCAACTCATCGCCGTCCAGATCGCTCTCGAAAAGTTCCCCGAAGCGTTGTCGAACGCCGATAATCTGATTGAGCGTGATCCTGCAAACATCACTGTCCGTCGTATGAGGGTCCAAGCTTTGACCGAGCTCGACCGGGATGTTGAAGCTGAGGAAGAACTTGATCGCATCAAGCGGCTTGAGCCGGAAGCGAATTTGGACGAAGCGGCAACCACCGAGTTCGGCTCTGCGGCCCCGTAGGCTGGCGGGCCGAAGCCGATGAAACGGAGAACTACACCTACGCTATAGCCCTCCCCAGCGAATAACGAAGATTTCTGGCACGTTTGCTTCGAATCCTTGTCGCTGGCGCGTCGCTTTTCGATTGCTAAAAAGAGCTATTTTGTCCTAATTAGCTCACTTTGAGACGGGATGAAATTCAGTCATGAAAACCATGTCTGCACGCGAGGCCAAGAACAGTTTCGGCTTGATGATCGACACTGCACGCGCAGAGCCGGTGCTGATCGAGAAGCATGGGCGTGGCGTCGTAGTGGTCGTCTCGGTAGAGGAGTATGAACGCCTCTCTGTGCAGCATGGGCTAACGGGGGACGTCAAAGGGTTCGGGGGAGCGAATGTCAAAAATCCTAGATAGCCTTAATGAATTCGTCGCCTATGCGGCGCTGCTCAAAGGCGACGAGAAAGGTGAGGCGCAAGTATTTTGTGATCGGCTATTCAAGGCTTTTGGTCACGCGGGATACAAGGAAGCTGGGGCGACGCTCGAAGAGCGCATCAAGAAAGCCTCCGGGAAAGGCACGTCGTTCGCTGATCTGGTGTGGAAACCACGCCTTCTGATTGAGATGAAAAAAGGGGGAGAAAAGCTCCACCTCCACTACCAGCAGGCGTTTGACTACTGGCTCAACGCTGTGCCCAACAGACCGCGTTATGTCATTCTTTGCAACTTCAATGAGTTCTGGATTTACGATTTTGATCGGCAGCTCCATGATCCTGTTGATGTAGTCGCACTAAAAGACCTGCCCGCCAGATACACCGCTCTGAATTTTCTGTTTCCAGATGAGCGCAAGCCGGTTTTCAACAATGACCGTGAGGATGTATCCCGCAAGACCGCAGATGATATGGCATCTCTTTTCAAGGCGCTTACCCGACGAAAGAAGAACCCCATACCGCGCGCTCAAGCGCAACGTTTTATCCTTCAGATGATGGTGGCAATGTTCGCGGAGGACATTGATCTTCTGCCGCGGAATACGGTTATCTCTCTCATCGACGACTGCCTAAACAAAGGTCAATCGTCCTATGATCTCTTCAATGGCTTGTTTTCACAGATGAACTCGCCCAAGCAGGCAACTGCCGGGCGATTCAAGGACGTTCGCTATTTTAATGGTGGTCTCTTCTCCAATATAGAGCCGGTCGAACTCAGCGGTGAAGAGCTGGAGATAATTGGCGGCGAAGGCGGCGCGGCAACAGAGAACTGGGCTAAGGTCAACCCGGTTATCTTCGGCACACTTTTCCAGCACAGCATGGACAAGGAAGAACGCCACGCTTTCGGCGCTCATTTCACGTCCGAAGCCGATATTCAGCGCATTGTCGGCCCGACAATCATCAAGCCGTGGACAGAAAGGATTGATGCGGCCACCCGTCTGCAAGATTTGGTGGAAATTCGGAAGGAGCTGATGAATTTCCGCGTTCTTGATCCAGCGTGCGGAAGCGGAAACTTTCTCTATGTCGCCTATCGTGAGCTTTCGCGCCTTGACCTTCGCATCCTTGCCCGGATGGAAGAAAATTTCTCGGCGAAGAACGTCGCGAAACAGGCGCTTACTGCCAGCATTATTAGTCCGTTGAAATTCTTCGGGTTCGATGTGGATTCCTTCGGCGTGGAACTAACAAAGGTGACGCTCATGCTGGCCAAGAAGCTCGCGCTTGATGAGGCAATGGCCACCCTCGGACGCGACGAGATGGAACTCGGATTCTACGACGGACTGCCACTCGACAATCTGGATAAAAATATCAAGCAGGCCGACGCGCTTTTCACTGATTGGCCGCAAGCTGAAACCGTCATCGGCAATCCGCCATTCCAAAGCAAAAA
Source organism: Hyphomonas sp. (assembly GCA_024743015.1). Lineage (GTDB taxonomy): Bacteria > Pseudomonadota > Alphaproteobacteria > Caulobacterales > Hyphomonadaceae > Henriciella. Next base: position 8,690 of record JANSXJ010000049.1, read on the forward strand.
CAAAATGCAAGAGGAGCTTGGCGTTCCTTACCTCCACAAGCTCCGTGCACGTTATACCGACGTTCCGGGACATGCTGACTATTGCGTGTATTGGTTTCGCCTCGCGCATGACCACTTGAAGGATGGGCAACGCGCGGGACTCGTCGGCACGAACACGATCCGCCAAAACTATTCGAGAGAAGGCGGCCTCGACTATATCGTCTCAGAAGGCGGCACGATCACAGAAGCGGTTTCGAGTATGCCGTGGTCGGGCGAGGCCAACGTGCATGTGTCGATTGTGAACTGGATTAAGGGAGCTCAAGCCGGAAAGAAACGTCTCTACATTCAGGAGGGCATCGATCCAACTGCAGGCTGGCACCACGAGGACCGTGAGGCAATCTCTTCCGCGCTCTCATACGGATTTGACGTCACGAAGGCGAAATCACTAAGAGCCAACTCCAAAAGTGATGCCTGTGCACAGGGGCAAACACATGGACACGCTGCATTTCTCCTTAAGGCAGAAGAAGCATCTGCTCTTCTCGCATCAAACCCAAAATACCACGATGTCATTTTTCCGTTTTTGATCGCTAATACACTCTTCGCATCGAAGGATGGTTTGCCTGATCGATATGTCATCGATTTTGGCGAACGAGATCTTTTGTCAGCGCAGAAATATAAAAAGGCCTATCAACGTATCGAGGGAAAAGTTCTCCCGGAACGAAAAGCCAAGGCGGATGCAGAGAAGAAAAGGAACTCCGAAGCTCTAAGAGTAAACTCATCAGCGAAGGTCAACCGACACCACGAAAATTTTCTTAAGCAGTGGTGGCGTATGTCATATCGCAGAGCGGACCTTATGGCGTCGATTAAAAAAATTGATCGCTATATCGCCTGTGGGCAAGTTACCAAGCGACCAATTTTTGAATTCATTTCGAGCGACATCCACCCCAACGCCGCTCTTGTCGTATTTCCGCGCGATGACGATTACACGTTTGGGATTCTGCAATCGTCAATTCACTGGAGTTGGTTCACAGAGCGATGTTCAACTCTGACAGAGCGGTATCGATACACATCAAATTCCATATTTGATAGTTTTCCGTGGCCGCAAGCACCAAAGCTGGAGGCGGTCAAATCTGTGGCTGTTGCTGCGAGGAATCTGAGGCAGATTCGCCGCGAGCTTTGCGCTAAGCACGACTTGTCGCTGCGCGACCTATATCGGTCGGCGGAATTGCCGGGCAACCATCCGCTCGATGATGCACAGAATGCTCTCGATATTGCCGTGCGCAAAGCATACGGGATGACCGCCAAGGCAGACTCTCTGAAGTTTCTGTTTGATCTGAATCAGTCCCTCGCAGTGCTGGAGAGTCAGGGCAAACCTATTGTTGGTCCCGGCCTTCCAACGGCGTTTGCATCGGACAAGGGGTTGAGATCCGACGATTGCCTTCACATGCCTTAACCCGATTGGACTATGCTCGTCAGGGAAGAGCCGACTGGCAGTTCTCGGGTGGCCGAGGTGAGAAAGGTGCCCTTAATGTCGTGGAACAGTATAGCTGGCAACACTCGCGGACGCGCTGCAAAGAGATTTGCTCGCGATAGGTACCATTTGGTTGGGGCCGAGCCAGCCATCCTCGGAGGGAATAAGTCATCAGTGGGTGGGCTGACGGATGAGTAAAGTCTTTGCCACGTCGAAATTGACGTGACACCGCATTTTGCAAGAGATATTGACGGTGTGGGATCATATTTTACACGCTTCTATCTGCGTGTTCCACTAATATCTGAATTATTTGGGGGGGCGAGATGGCGCAAGACGCGGATATTGCTGAGCAGTTCGAGAAACATCTTAACAGTCCGAAGCAAACTTGGCTTCTCGGAGCGGGTGTGAGCTACCCAGCCAATATTCCGCTGATGTATCCGTTGACTGATCGTGTGATGGAACTAGCAAGGGGCGACCTGTTCGGGGCCGACGCCGACGCCCTTCGCGTTCTGGATTTTGTTGTCGGGGATTGCGCTGAAACCTCACATATCGAGCATCATCTAACTCACCTTGGCGATCTCATATCCATCGCTGAGCGGTCGCGTACCGGCGGCATAGATATTGGCGGAGGACGCGTCTCAAAGGAGAAGCTCGAAGAAGTCCATCAGGGGCTGATTGAACAAATCGCCTCGACCGTAAGATGGGGGTATCGGGCAGCGCGTAAGAACGGCGAAGGTGAGATAGTCGCCGAAGCGCAAGTAGGTAGCCAGAGCGGGTCCATCACAGACATCTCGGGACACCGAAAATTTGTCGCAGCCGTGTTTGGCACCGGTCGTGCTGGCCTCGATTTTGTACGAACGCCCGTTGAATTCTTCACCACCAACTACGACACATTGCTGGAAGACGCCCTCGCGTTAGCCGGGATCGAGTTCCAAGATGGATTTGTCGGCGGCGGCGTCGCGTTCTGGAATGTTCGGAATTACGCGAGCCAAACTGGGACACGGGCTGTCGTCTCGAAACTGCATGGCTCAATCGACTGGTATAGACCGCGTTCCGGCACGACAAATTTGCTGCGAGTAAGGCATGGGGACACCTATCCAGGCGATGGCGGCTCGGTCATGATCTATCCGCAAGCGACCAAATATCTGAATACGCAGCGTGATCCCTTTGCCGAAATCTTTCAGAGATTCCGGCAGCGGCTATCCCATGGCAGCGATCACGTCCTACTCGTTTGCGGGTACTCTTTTGGAGACGAGCACATCAACGCTGAGATCGAAATTGCCATGTCTTCTTCAAGAAATCAGCTAACTATAATTGCTTTCAATGATGAGCCGAACGGCGAACTGCCCACGACTTTAAGGGAATGGCAGTCGAAGTCTTGGAGCCAACGGCTTTTTGTTGCGAGTCCGAATGGCATCTACCAAGGATCAATAGGGCCAGTCTTTCCCCTCGAAGGAGGAAAGCGGGACTGGTGGACTTTTGATGGAGCGGCAACGCTTCTTGCCAGCGGTCTTCCAAAGGACATTCAGGAGGCAATGGCATGAGCGCATTTCTTCTAGATGCCGATTTGGAGATCGGCACAGTCTTCGAGGTTGCTGGTAGCGCCATAAAAATCGCGCTCAAGCGCGACATCACCGAACTTACTAGGAGCCACAGCGGACGAGTTTATGACGTAGGCCAAATAGGCAGCATTGTGAAAATGCACCTTGGGCGCAGAATTCTGTTCGCCACCGTAAGGCTTCTGCGGCTCCAATCTGATGAAGAAGCAGCGGCGCTTTCAACGACTCAGGGCAAGTCTTTCGATCAAGATCGCAGGGTCATAGAGGCCGACATGCTTGGTGAAGCATGGTTTAATCCCGCAGAGAAGGAACTAACCTTCAAGCGCGGGGTTTCAACATACCCTCTACCGCTTCAAGCGGTGCATCTGATTACTAAGGAAGAGACCGACAAGCTATTTGCAAGCGCGGAGAAGGCGTCGGAGGATGGCGCAGACCGATTAGTGCCCATCGGCTTTTATGTAGGAGCGACGCGCGTATCTTGCCGCGCCAATATGGACAAGCTTTTCGGCCACCATTGCGCAATCCTAGGCTCTACGGGGTCTGGTAAATCGAGCGCGGTAGCAGCCGTAATCCACTCGATTTTAGAGCATCAGTGCCGACCCGAGCAGGGCACCCGACCTTGCATCATTCTGATTGACCCGCACGGGGAGTACGCCTCCGCATTCGGCGATAGGGCCAAAGTCTTTCGAGCATATGATGCGTTGGGGAATAATCCCGATGACGTGTCCACGCTGAAACTGCCTTACTGGCTCATGTCGAGCGACGAATTCCGCTCGCTCGTTATCGGTAAAACGGAATTCGAAGCCACCTCTCAGGCAAACACTGTCTATAAGGCGCTTGCCCACGCACGAATGGTGGGTGCTGGTCTAGCTCGCAGCGCGGCTGGCGGAATCCCTGCCGATCTTCCGCCGGGACAACATCCAGAACAACCTATGCCAATGGCCGGAGTGAACGAAGATCAACTCGTATCTTTCGACCGTGACAAACCTCGCCCCTTCACCCTCTCTGAGTTTGAAACTCACATTAGAGAGCGTCAGGCCAAGCGTAACGGTCCCAACTGGACCGACGTGACGGCGTCGGATTTCCAAAAGGACTATGCGTCGATACTGAACAAGTTTCGCGTGCTCAGGACTGACCCCCGGGTTCAGTTCCTTATGGAAGAGCATGGTCCGGACGCACCGAGCCTTCCTGACGTTTTGTCTCAGTTCCTGAATGTGGATGGAGCGGACGATGCCTGCTTGAAGATCATAGACATTTCAGGATTGCCCAACGAAGTGGCCGGACCATTGACGGGCGCAATCGCGCGCCTGCTGTTCCAATACAAGCTCCACCAGACGCGAGAAGAACGCGAACGAGACCCTGTGCTGTTCGTTTGCGAGGAGGCGCATCGCTACGTGCCAAATCGTGGCGACGCTCAGTACGAGGTGGCGCAAACAGCGGTAAGAAGACTTGCGCGCGAGGGACGTAAATACGGTCTTGGCCTTATGCTTGTCTCGCAGCGACCGTCCGACATCGAGGACACGGTCATATCCCAATGCAATTCGTGGATTGTGTTGCGCCTCGCAAACAGCACCGACCAAGAACACGTTTCCCGCATCTTGCCGGACAGCCTAGCGGGCATGACCAAAGTGCTCTCTTCGTTGCCTAGGCAAGAGGCGCTTTTCGTTGGTGAGGCAGCTGCAATTCCCTCCCGCATAAAGCTGCGAACCCTCAACCGTGACCAGCTACCAAATTCACACGATATTTCTTTTGCTGAAGGTTGGTCCTCAGAGGGCACGACAGCGGCAGCGTTGGCAACAATTGTTGGGAGGATGACGGCTTTCTGAACATCATACTTAGCGGCGAATTTCGGCGGACGAGATTGAGACGCGTCTCATCTGTTCGTTAGAAACGGGGGACTAAGGGCCTTGCCCTCGCGCCAGCAAGGTAAGTGGAACCGTCCGGGGCGGTATCCCCAGCCTTCCGCGCTTCGCTTGTGCAGATCGGGTGATCCCCCTCCACCCCGGCCGCCCTTGCTCGTTGCTACCCCAGTCTCGGCGACGGCCAGAAGGTCAGGCGCGGCGTTCCGCTTCGCTGACCTTCAGACCCGAGGATCAGAGACATGACCAATGTATCCGGCAGCACCACCCGCATCTATGTTGCCTGCCTTGCAGCGTACAATAACGGCTATCTGCATGGGGCTTGGATCGACACGGATCAGGACGCCGACCAGATCAGAGACGAGATTGCCGCGATGCTTGCCCGTTCCCCCATTGAGGATGCGGAGGAATACGCCATTCACGACTATGAGGGCTTCGAGGGCGTCAGCATCTCCGAATATGCCGACATCGACAGCGTTGCGCGGATGGGCGCTTTCATCGCAGAACATGGCGCACTCGGCGCGGGCCTGCTTGAGCAGTTCAGCAGCGACATGGACCAAGCCGAAACTGCCTTGCAGGATTACTATCATGGTCAGTTCGCCAGCCTCGCCGACTACATGGAGGAATTGACCACCGAGAGCGTTACGATCCCCGAGGCGCTGCGCTACTATGTCGATTGGGACGCGATGGCGCGCGACGCCGAAATGGGCGGCGACCTGTTCACCATCGAAACCGCGCACGGCGAAGTCCATGTGTTTTCCCATAGATGAAAGCTGCATCGCCTTGCCCGCACTATTGCGGGCGGGCATCTCGCGGAATCATCGAAATAGTGTTAGGCGAAGAATAGCCAATAATGATCGGGTTCGCCGCTCAAGGTATCGGCCTTGAGCGGCTTCTATTACTTCTCCCAATCTTTGACCCTCTCCAGTCCGGGCGTTGCTCTGCGCGCCTCGGTTTTGGGAGGTGACGCCATGCTGTTAAGCATCGACTGGCGGTCGCCGGCGGCATACCGACACGCGAAGCACATACCGGCCGCCGGTTTCGCTTGGGAATATCTTCGCCGTAATGACGAGTATCGTCATGATTTCCAGACCATCGCACTGACCGGAAAGCCGAGCGGTCGCGAGCTTGAAGCGTTCGCGCAACGCTGGGGGTTGCGATTTCCCAAACGACCCCGACGCGCCGCATGATCGGCAACCTCAGTTCTGGAATCCGAGCCTGCAACCGCAGGCCGTGATGCTGTCGCCGGTCGATCACAAGGACGACAACACCGAACCTATATTGACGTTGGCGCATCTCGACGGCCTTGACCTGCGCCGCGCCGCCGATGGCTGGCACGGTATCTGGCAGGTGGATGGCGTCAAACATCAATTCTGGTTACCCGAGGCGGTGCCGGACGCCGCCGCGTTTTACGCCGCCACGCTGCCGATGGATTCCTTTCTGGAGCTACGCGCTCACGCTGTCCGCCGTTTCTGGCGATCCCTCAACGGTCGCGCGCCCGGTCCCGATTTCCGGGCCGTTCCCGCCCAACTCCGGCAATGGCATATCCTGTCGCTGCGCGCGCTCGACGCCCGGCTGCGCAGCGAGAGCTATCGCACCATCGCCGAAGTCCTGCTCGGCTTTCGCGGCACCAAAGAGGATTTCGAGAACGACCCCCGCAAGAACAAAGCCCGCCGCCTGGTCGCGCACGGTATCAAGATGATGCGGGGCGGCTATCGCCTGCTGCTTCACTATCCGATCAAGCCCGGCAAGCGTTGATCGGGAGGCATGGCTCTCATGCCTTGTTGGCTGCCGCCTGCTCCAGAATCTTCCGGTAGCCTTCACGCGATAGCCATTGCGCGCGTTCGAGATGGCTTTGCCAGCAACGGCGGGTGCGAAGTTCATCGGAGACCGGATCGCGGTGCAGCACGATCCGCGCGACTTCCTTCCAGTCCGCATCTTCGGCCTTCGCATCGAGAAGGCGCAGATAAGTGACGTAATGCCGTTCGTCATAGACGGTTATGGTGTCGGCGGTCGGCGCTTCATCGTCCACATCTGGATCGAGTTCGACGGGCACCCGCATAGTCATTCCCCGTATCCGAGAGAGCTTTGTCTGCGGTGCGCCCCCGCAAACGATTCTCTCTGACTCTTGGTGATCGGGGAGTTAGTAACCGTCACGAAACGGCCCCATGGCCTTTAGCTCGGAAAGCCTGTTGTATACGCCACAGGCTCCCCGACCATAGGTCAAGGAGTTGGTGCCGTTCTGGCTGGCACCGGCCATTCGTGAGGGGTTACTACGCCCCAGAGCAGCGCGTCTGCTCCGCTGCGATTCTTAACCGAACCGCGTGGGAATGTCTCTGGCTTTTCGGCGCAGCAGGCAATGAGCCGCTGAAATCCCTCATCTATTGGCCGCGCACCGCCCCGAAGGAGGGGGTGCCGCCAGCGCATAGGCGCAAATGCGGCA
>JANSXJ010000272.1 GCA_024743015.1 Hyphomonas sp.
CATCAGAAGCCAAGAAGTGATAAAGTCCGACAAGGTCCGATGTTCGCCCGGTGCGGTTTAGTGCGCACACTTGTTTGGTGAATTTGCCCTCATTTGAACTTGCATCTGTCATCGGAGTCTCAATCGTACCAGGGCAGACCGCATTCACGCGGACACCTCGGGCTCCCAGCTCAACCGCGCCAACGCGCACTAAGCCAGTTACGCCCGATTTCGACGCAGCATAGGCGCCAAACTCCGGCATGGCTAAAGCTGCTGCTGCAGAAGCCGTATGAATGATCGATCCCCCATCGCACACCTGTGGAGCCAAGTGCTTCATGACAAGCATGCCACCGATAAGGTTTACTTCAACTATCTTCCGGACCGCCTCTACATCACTTTGCGCGAGTACACCTTCCTCCAAGGCGATACCGGCATTACTAACCAAAATATCGAGTTTGGTACCTTCGATTTCGGCTGCGAGTCTTTGCAATGCGACCTGATCCGTCACATCAAGCTGACGGTACGCGTCTTCAGTCACGCCATCGGGAGCGGCATCTGGAAGATCGGTATAGATGACATTCGCGCCTGCGGCTTCGAAACGCCGAGCAACAGCTAAACCAATGCCGCTTGCCGCGCCTGTCACCAATGCGCGTTTTCCATTCAGATTAAAGAACATTGGGTTCACTATTAAACGTGTGCTGGCGCACGGGCCTCCAAGAGCCCTTCTTGGCGCAACACATCAGTCGTCGTTATGATGGCTTTTCGTAGACTGCCAATCAAAAGGTCGACTTGATCACACGTCATGGTCAATGGCGGAGAAATGATATTCAGATGCCCTACCGGCCGAACGATCAAACCATTCTCTTCACACGCATCAGCGATACGCTTGGCAATGTTGACCTCGTCCGGAAACAACGCCTTGGACTCTTTGTCGGCAACGTTCTCAACACAACACATGAATCCAACGCCACGTACATCGCCGACGATCTCGAGATCAAGAAGCGTTGCAAGCTGCTCATTCAGGTATTGTCCGATCTCGCGCACATGCTCGCAAAGACTTTCACGCTCGATGATTTCAATATTTTTCAGCGCGGCAGCACACGCCACGGGATGCCCTGAATATGTAAATCCGTGTGGAAAGTACCTGTCATGGCCTGGCGCGGATATTACGTCATAAATCTCGTCTGAGAAGATCGTCGCCCCAAGCGGAATGTAGCCCGAGGTAATCCCCTTCGCACAATTGATAATGTCAGGCTGCACACCGAACATATCTTTCGATGCAAACCAGTGCCCTACTCGTCCGAACGCAGTCACAACCTCGTCGGCAACAAACAGGATATCGTACTTTTGACATAAGGCGTATATCCGAGCGAGATAGCCTTCCGGAGCCAACATTACCCCTCCCGATCCCATGACAGGTTCTGCAAAAAACGCCGCTACATTTTCTGCACCAAGCTCAAGTACCTTTTGCTCGAACTCATCGATCAAGAAGTCGCCGAAGGCTTCGAGCGTCATATTCGCCGGACGACGATACGGGTCGGGGCACGAAATCTTATGCAATCCGTCTTCGAGGAACCCAAATTCTGGTACTTTGTCACCGACTTTTCCGCTTAGCGACGCGGCAAGAAATGTCGAACCATGATAACTCTCATGACGGGTTATGATGTGCCGCTTTTCAGGTTTACCACGGACGCGCTGATAGAACTGGATCAACCGATAAGCTGTATCATTCGCCGTCGAACCACCGCCTGAATAAAATACATGATTGAGTGAACCCGGCGCGAGTTCGGCGAGCTTCCCAGCGAGCTGAGCCGCTGGTTCGTTGGTCGTATCAACGAATGGATTGAAAAATGGCAGTTTACGCGTTTGCTCGGCAATCGCCTCTACCATTTCCTCACGTCCATATCCGATGTTCACACACCAAAGACCAGCAAGGCCATCGAAATACTTCTTGCCAGATGCGTCCGTTACATAACAGCCCTCGGCTGAGGAGATTACCAGGCTGCCGTCTTGTTTGAAACTGTCAAAGAAGGTCCACGGATGCATGAAATGCTTACGATCAAGATCCCAGGTCGAGTTCAAGCGTGTATCAGCTTGGGTCATGGCGAGCTCCAGATTGTTGCTTTGCCAGAATAGGCAAACGGCAATCAAACCATACGGCCATATAAACACTCTACCGTGTTCGCTCCGGCCATAGCGGTGGCAAGAATGGTCGTGACCGTTCGTGCGAGCGATCTGACCGTTCATAACTTTACGGGTCAACAATCACCGGACTACTTATGTGAGGAAAATGCGGGGACCGTGGAACAATGACGCCAGAAGAGTATGCTGAACAAGACGCCACGGGATTGGCTCAACTCATAAAAGAGCGAGCCGTCTCCCAGAAAGACGTCGTTCAGGCGACCATAAGCGCCATTGAGTCACTTAATCCAAAGCTCAATGCGGTTATCGAGTATTTTCAAGATCGAGTTGAAACGCTCGAAGACTGGCCAGAAGAAGCTGACAGACCATTCGCGGGTGTTCCCTGGCTGCTCAAGGACATTGGCGCTGGCGAGCCGGGACGCAAGCAAGAACAGGGTAGCCGTTTGATGGTTGGCTCTGTCGTTCAAGAAGAAACGCATCTATTCTCAAAAATGCGTGCGGCGGGGCTTATTCCTTTGGGCCGTACAACCGTTCCAGAGTTTGCATATGACTGTAATACTGAAACACTATTGCAAGGCTCGACCCACAACCCGTGGGATCTCGCCCGAAGCGCCGGCGGATCTTCTGGTGGGGCAGCCGCATGCGTGGCGTCCGGAATCGTTCCTGCAGCACACGCGTCAGATGGTGGTGGCTCAATTCGCATACCCGCCTCACTAAATGGTCTGGTTGGACTAAAACCAACGCGTGGCCGAGTTTCAACCTGGCCGATTTTTATTGCCGATCGTCCACTCGGCCATGCAACAGAATTTGTCGTCTCTCGAACGGTCCGGGACCAAGCGCGTTTTCTCGACGCATTTCATGGCCCCGCGCCTTCCGAACCACAAACCCTTGCTGCCCCCACTACATCCTATAGCGGCATTGTGGAGATGCCACTTCGTAATCTAAAGGTTGCAGTCAACTGGAACAATGGCGGGCCCTGTCTCACCGATGCATCTTGTATCGAGGCCATCAAGCGTATTGGAACCCTACTCTCGGACGCCGGTCATATCGTCGAGGAAGGCTATCCAGATGTTGAATTTCAAACGTTCGCATCTGCGATGAGCGACCTCTGGTCGGTGGAAATTACCACAATGCTAGATCACCTCTCCGCGGAGATGGATCGTCCGCTCGATGAAACAACACTCGAACCGAATGCCCTTAAAATGATATCGCGGAGCCAAGCACTTTCCGCGCAAAACCTTATGGACGCGTTGCTGACACAAGATCTCTGCAGTAAACACTTCCACGATTTCCTAACTGACTATGATGTCCTGATCACACCGGCAACGTGTACTCCGGCGCCGCTACTTGGACAAACTGGCCCGTACACCGAAAAACCTTGGATGCTAGACTTTGGTGATCCAGCCAGCGCCGCCTTGTGCCAGTATACATTTCAGGCCAATGCAACAGGCCAACCCGCGATTTCACTTCCCCTTGGGTGGACCAATGAAGGCTTGCCAATTGGCGTTCAAATCCAAGCCCGTTACGGAGACGAGGTTACCCTACTTCAACTCGCAAGGTTCTTCGAGCGAACCATGCCATGGATGGACCGATATCCGCCTCTCTATATAACAACACAAGCAGGAGCCGAGCATGATTGACGGCATTAATGGACTCCATCACATCGCGATCTCAACAGGACGTTGGGATGAGATGCTCAAGTTTTATCGTGATACGCTAGGCTTTGCTGAGGTCGACGGCTTTGAGTGGCGCGCCGGCGATGAAACAAGCGAAGTTGCAGATGCGGTTACAGGATTGCGAGGATCTGGCGCGCGCGTTGCAATGTTGAAAGGACGCAATGCATGCATCGAGCTATTTGAATATTACTCGCCTGAGCCGAAACCAGTCGACCCTAATCGCCCGGTAAATGATCATGGCCTCACACATATCTGTCTTGATGTTACAGATGTTGAAGCGGTCTACAACGCCCTCGTAGCGCGCGGAATGCGGTTTCATACCCACGTACAAGCGATGGGCGATGGCATCCGCGGCACATATGGGCGAGACCCAGATGGCAATGTGGTAGAAATTCAAGAACTGCTAAAACCTGATGATCCAGCTCGCATATTTTGACCGCAAAAAGTAGCGAAAAATCAGAGGCCGGGCGCCATCCCCCCAGCTACCGGCAGAGCGACACCCGAGACATATCCTGATGCTGGACTAGCTAAGAATGCCACAACGTCCGCCACTTCGCGCGCCATTGCGGACCGGCCAAGTGGGACGAGCGAATCTAGCTCGGCTTCGACCTCTTGCCGAGACCGCCCTGTGGACTTTGAAACATGCTCAATCTCAAGTTCGTACATGGAGGTCTGGATCGAACCGGGACAGACAGCATTGCAACGAATGCCATCCTTTCCAAACTCAGCTGCTAGAGATTTGGTAAGCCCGATGACAGCGAACTTGCTGGCTGAATAAGCCGACATTTCTTCCACCACACCAAGTCCAGCGAGAGAGGCGTTGTTGATAATAACGCCGCCACCAATTGCCTGCATATGTGGGATAACGGCACGCGCACAGCTCACCATTCCCATAACATTGACTGACCAAACCGACTGCCATTCTTGGTCAGAGATTTCAAGAAAAGGACCGACACCTGCTCCCAAACCAGCATTGTTAAACAGAATGTCGACCTGACCCTCGATGCCAACAACATCATCAATCACACGGTCGACATCTTTAGGATTGGTTACATCTAAGGTAAGCGCGCGCGCGCGCCCGCCCAAAGCTTCAATTTCCGCACATAGCGCTTGAAGCTGATCTTGAACACCATCTCGTTCAAGGTCTGTCGCAACCACCCGAGCACCTAATGAGGCAAGGGCTAGGCAACTCGCCCAGCCCATACCTTTTGAATTTCCAGCACCCGTAACGATCGCGACTTTATCGTCTAACACTCGCTGATCCATGATCAGACCTCTTCGCGATTGAACTTGAGACAAATGTCTCGATCAGCCACCGAAAAACAAGTTCAATTTCAACATATACAATTGCGGCTGATTCCGAAGCGTCAGTGGGAAACCG
>JANSXJ010000310.1 GCA_024743015.1 Hyphomonas sp.
CGGCGCTGACCCGCTGATGCTCCCACATGACTGGTTTGGTGAAAAAACTGCGTGTGAGATCTTTATGAGACGCCTCGGGCAGGGCAGTAAGGGCACATGGCCCGAAACCGAAAATCAAACCTGAGTGCACACGCCCCAACCCAGCGCCAATTGCGCGCTGGCGAACTGGTGCGTCACGCATTGGTGGAAATCCTCTCCCGCGAAGAGTTTCGAGACCCTGACTTGCAAGGCGTCGCTATAACGATCGGCGAGGTGCGCAGCTCCCCAGATCTGCGTCACGCAAATATCTTTTGTTCGGCTTTGGGCAAATCAGGCAAGGAAGAAATGGATGCCATCGCCGCAGCGCTCAATCGCGCGGCCGGTTTCCTGCGGGGCCGGCTCGGCCGCGAGATTGACATGAAGTTCACACCACAGCTGCACTTCATCCCTGACCTCTCTTATGACGAAGCCGCAGAAATGAATGCTGTCTTTCGCCGCGCCGAGGTTGCGCGCGATCTCGACCCTGAAGAGGACGATGATTAGAGCGCCTAAGCCTGGGTCGGGCGCCGCACCGGCAAGTGTTTCTTGCCCCAATCCCTGAAGGCAATCAGCGCGGGCGCAAATTCCTGGCCGCGCTCGGTCAACACGTATTCATAACGTTTGGGACGGTCCGAATAGGCCGACTTTTCGAGGATTCCCGCCTCGACCAATCGTTTCAGGCGGTCCGACACAATGTGCCGCGTCGCGCCTGTACTATCAGCAAACTGGTCGAAGCGCGACATGCCAAGAAAGCAATCACGCAAGATTAGCAGGGTCCAACGATCACCAACAAGCGAAAGCGTTCGAGCAACCGGGCACCAATTATCGTCTAGATCTGTCCACTTCATACTTGCCAGCCTAACTTGATTTGCACTAAGTTCCAAATAAGAACTTTCATGGCTCGATTCATGGGCCGCAGATGCCGGAGCGGATCAATGGCCAAGACCCTGGAATTCTTCTTTGATTATATGAGCCCAACCTCATTTCTGGGGTGGGCCGTTGTGCCGGGAGTCATAGAACGAACCGGCGCTGAACTGAAGATCAAGCCGATTTTTCTCGGCGGTGTCATGAAGGCCACTGGCAATCAACCGCCAGGCATGGTCCCGGCCAAAGGGAAATATATGCAGCAGGATATGGCGCGCTGCTGTAAACGCTACGGGATCGAGATTCACTCCAACCAGCATTTTCCGATGATGAACACCCGCCCCCTGACCGGTGCCACGATCCGGCTCGGCGATGACCCGGAGCAGCAATACAAATTGATCGATGCCGGCTTCAAACATGTCTGGGGCCGAACCGATGGGGGTGTGAACACAGGCGACGAGGCCGAGTTCAAGGCCGCGTTCGGGTCAGAGGGCTTTGACGCCGACGCACTCTGGGCTCTTGGAAATGACCCCGAAACCAAAGCCACGTTGCGCGCGAATACAGAAGAGGCCGTTGAGCGCGGCGCGTTCGGCGCCCCGACTTTCTTCGTCGGCGATCAGATGTTCTTCGGTCACGACCGTCTCGACTATGCCGAGGAGGCCCTGCTGGCCTAGGCGTTAATTCCGGCGCGGACCGCGAGCTCCGAAAGGGACACTTCTGGCCGCGGGCCATAGTGCGAAATGACCTCTGCAGCGGCGATATGACCGAGATGCGCACAGGTCGCGAGCGGCAGGTCCCGCGAAATCCCAAACAGGAAACCAGCGGCATATTGATCCCCGGCGCCCGTGGTGTCGATCACCTGGCTCACAGGTTCAGCCGGAACGCTGATCGGATCTCCGTCGCCAATCACAACTGACCCTTTCTCGCTGCGGGTGACCGCGGCAATTGCCGTATCGGCCTGCAGCTGCCCAACCGCGGCATCGAAATCCCGGGTTTCGTACAGGCTGAGCAATTCTTCCTCGTTGGCGAACAGGATATCCACCTGCGTGCGGATCAACTGGCGGAAGCTATCGCGGTGACGGTCAACGCAGAAGCTGTCTGAAAGGGTGAGTGATACTTTCCGGCCTGCAGCGTGCGCAATTTCAGCTGCATGCACAAAGGCGGCCTTCGCCGCTTCCTTGTCGAACAGATAGCCCTCGAGATAGAGGATGCCGCCTGCTTCAACTGTGGCGCGGTCAACATCATTCGGTGAAAACTCCACCGATGCGCCGAGGAACGTGTTCATGCTGCGCTTGCCGTCCGGCGTCACGAAAATGATCGAACGCGCCGTGGCAGGTCCATCTGTCAGCGGCGCGGTCGGGAACGGCACTCCGACATTTTCCATGTCCGCCTTGAATACTTTACCCAGGCGATCATCGGCGACTTTGCCGATATAGGCAGCTTTTCCGCCCAGGCTCGCAATGCCGGCAATCGTGTTTGCACCGGATCCACCAGACGTTTCCAGCGCGTCGACCGATGCGTCGGTCAGCAGATCGGCCCGGTCCTCTTCGATCAGGTTCATCGCATCCTTGTTGATGCCCCATTTCGCGAGGAAGGCGTCATCCTGTTTCGAGATCACATCGACAATTGCATTGCCGAGGCCAACCACGTCGTAAAGTGCTGCCGTCATTGAGGATTATCCCTGTAAAGATTACTGGTGCGCTGTGCCAGATCTGGGTGCTGGACGCAACCATTATGGCCAGTTATGGCGGGGCATGATCAAGATTGCCTACCTTGCTTCGAAAGTGACCCTGCCCGGTTCCCCGGTTCGCCGCTCAGACGCCTTTGAACATGACCGGATGATGGACGCCCTGCGCGCACCATTTGCCGATCTCGGCATGGAAGTGATCGATGTCGACTGGGCCGATCAGACCCAGGATTGGGCGAGCTATGGCGCTGTCATCATCGGCACGACCTGGGATTATTGGGACCATGCCGAAGAATTTCTGAGAACGCTCGACAAGATCGAACAGCAAACGCAGCTCTTCAACTCGGCTCAACTGGTACGCTGGAACAGTCACAAGAGCTATCTCAAAGATCTCGCCGAGGAGGAGGTCCGCGTGATCCCGACCCTCTGGATCGATCAGATCGATGATGCGGCCTTTCGCAATGCGTTCGAGGCGCTCGGCAGTGATGACCTGGTCTTCAAGCGACAAGTCGGGGCCGGGGCAGATGGGCAATTCCGACTTTCGCCAACTGATCCGCGTCCGGAGATGCCGCATCCAATGATGGTGCAACCCTTCATGCCGAAGATCCAGGAAGAAGGCGAATATAGCTTCATCTTCATTTACGGGTCGTTTTCACACGCCCTGCTCAAGCAGGCAAAGGCGGGGGACTATCGCATTCAATCAACTTATGGGGGGGTCGAGACCGCCATCACGCCGAGTGACGAGGACCTGGCTGACGCCGCCGCCATTCTCGACATATTGCGCGAGATCCCGCTCTATGCGCGGGTCGATATGTTGCGCGGGGATGATGGCCGACTGCTTCTCATGGAGCTCGAACTGATCGAGCCCTATCTCTACCCCCTGGAAGGCAAGCGGCTCGGCCGCATGATGGCGATGGCAGTTCGCATGCGGCTGGGCTAGCGCTCGCCCGAAGCTTTGCCCGCCTTGCGCATCAACCAGACGAAGATTCCGACT
Organism: Hyphomonas sp.; assembly: GCA_024743015.1. Lineage (GTDB taxonomy): Bacteria > Pseudomonadota > Alphaproteobacteria > Caulobacterales > Hyphomonadaceae > Henriciella. The sequence goes on from JANSXJ010000310.1 coordinate 3,564, forward strand.
GTAATGAGAATGAGGATCCCAAAGCCCGCCAATGCCGCGATGGCCAGAGGATCGAATATGAGATTGCCCATAACCGCTCCTGAGTTTCGATCAGCAAGAGCCGATCAAGGCTGGGCTCGCAATCCGGGAACTTCCTTATCCGTTGCGCACCGCTTCGTAGAATGCAATCGCGGCAGCGTTTGAGACATTGAGGCTTTCCATGTCCGCAGCGATCGGAATCCGCGCGAGTTCGGCGCAGGCTTTCGCAACCCCCGGACGAAGACCGGGCCCTTCTGCACCGAGCACAATAGCGAGCTTGCCCGCCCCTGAAACCGCGGCTTCGATAGAGGATTCACCTGCGCCGGCCAGGCCAACCGTATGATAGCCAGCGTCGTTCAGGGCCTCGAGCGCGCGAGAAATGTTAACCACCCTGCACTCCTGTACGGTTTCTATGGCCCCAACAGCAGATTTGGCCACGATACCCGTGATTGCTGGGGCGTTGCGGGTTTGAAGCACGAGTCCGCCAAAGCCAAACGCGGCCGCGGAGCGGAAAATCGCTCCGAGATTATGCGGATCGTTAACCTGATCGAGCACCGCGATCCGCCGACATTCGCCCTCAATCAAATCGTCTATTTGTACGGATGGAAGCGGTTCGAACTGCGCCGCCAAACCCTGGTGAACCGCATCTCGCGGCAGCAAGGCATCGATTGCTGACGGCTCGACCACCTCGCCCCGCGCCTGGATTTGTCCGAGCCGGTCGAGCCCATTCCTGGTCCCGAGCAAGCGCGTCAATTTCCGCTTCGGATTGGCCAGCGCCGCCGCGACAGCATGCACACCCCACAACCAGTTTTCGCCGCTGCCATGCTGGCGACCAGACATTTTTCGTCTGTGTGAATTAGGACGGTTGCGCGTGCGAGGCTTGCTCATTATAAGGCCGGTTTCCGGTTGAAAGGCGGGTGGGTTTTGCCCCTCTTCTGACGGTCGGAAACTGCGACGTCAAATGGCGTTGTGCAAGACCCG
>JANSXJ010000518.1 GCA_024743015.1 Hyphomonas sp.
ATCCGGCGGCTTATGGCTGAAAACCGTCCAAAAAGCCATATCAGGCTTCAGTGATTTGATGCCTAAAAGATGAGATAAACCGCTTTCACGGCCAGAACGAGAAAAACCGATGCGACAGCAGTCAGCACGGCAATGTGCGTGCCCTGGCGCAGTTTCTCATGGTCCAGGATCGGACCGTTAAATTTATCCAGCCGGGAGTCGGCGTTTTCGTGCACGAGAAGTGTGTTCATATCTATCTCCTTTCGCGCTTATGCTACTGATGGAACGATATAGTATCAGCGTTTTTGAATTAAACAACGGTTCCGGACAAATAATATGCATCAACACGGATTAATAATGCGCCATGATCGGATGAAAAACCTGTTCGTACTGCAATAAATAAAGTGCAATCAAGGATTCTGGTGGAAAGATAGGCTGACTCACGTGCTCACGAAAAAATGACCCGGATAATTCTCTTCAACAAGCCGTTCAATGTGCTGTCCCAGTTTACGGATCGCGGTGTTGAGGCGTCGTCGCGCCAAACGCTCTCGAACTTTCTCCAGGTGCCGAATGTCTATCCCGCAGGCCGACTGGACCGGGATAGCGAAGGTTTGTTGGTGTTGACTGACAATGGCCGGCTGCAAGCGCAGATTTCCAATCCCAAGCATGAAACGCCGAAAACGTACTGGGCTCAAGTCGAGGGCTTGCCGGATGAGGCGGCGCTTAAAGCGCTCCAGGACGGCATTCGATTGAAAGATGGTCTGACCGCTCCGGCAAAAGCGCGCCTGATCGATCCGCCAGAGGGTCTATGGCCGCGGACGCCACCCATTCGCGTGCGCAAATCGGTGCCTGATTGTTGGGTGGAGTTGACGATCAGGGAAGGGCGCAATCGTCAGGTCCGGCGGATGACGGCGGCCGTGGGCCACCCGACTTTGCGACTGATCCGCTATTCAGTTGGCAACTGGACCATAGACGGGTTGGACAGCGGGGACTGGCGGGAGGGTTAGCCCCGGGCCAAGCGCGCCTTTGTCATACCTGCGTGCGGCTTGGCATTGGCAGGATCGTCGGGCCAGTCATGCTTTGGATAGCGCCCCCGCATATCCTTTGCCATGTCGCGGTATCCGCCGGACCAGAACCCTGGCAGGTCCTGAGTCGTTGCGACCGGTTTTCCGCCGGGCGACAGTATTTGCACGGTGATCGGGCAGCGCTCGTCTGCCACACTCAAATGCCGGGTCAGACCGTACAATTCTTGCGCTTTGCACTCGATCAAGGGCGCCCGATCGCTCAGCCAGTCAATCGGCGCCTCCCGGCCTGAAGGAAGCTGGATCCGGCGTGGAGCCTTGGTGTCGAGTTCCTGAGACAGCGGCCAATCCAGCCGCGCCTTCAAGGCATCCGTAATCATGGTGGGCTTAGGCATGGTAAATGAAGACCCACTAAGGGTCGATCCGAGCCAACTCGCGACGTCTTCCTGGAGCTCATCCAGCGACCAGGTCGGCCAGGGCTCGCCGTACGCATCGTTCACCATGCTTAGTCTGGCCAGAAACTCATTAACAGGCTGGTCGAGCCCGGTCGGCGCGAAGCCCTCTTCCCGGAGATGTTTTAGAAACGCTGCTCGCGCGGCTGCATTGGATGGCTTCGGCAAGGGCTGCTCGGACAGAATAATGGCGCCCAGCGCTGACACACGCCGCGCCTTGAAGGTTCCTTTGATGGGATCAAAGTCAGCCTCATCGCGCGTTTCTAGCGCGCCATACTTGATGGCTACGGCCTCATCGACCGTTGCGGCCAGCGTGATGCGAGCCGATTTTGCGCTGCCTGTCATATCGGCAACCACCAGCCAGTCCGATTTCGCAAGGGGTGAGGTCTCGTCCACTTGACCGCCGCGTCCATTCGCCAGCAGATATTGGGTACTGCCTGCGCTCCGCTTGCGGGCGATCATGTCCGGCCAGCCTTTGGCGAGCAGGTGGGCAGCATCGCCGTGAGGTGCGCTGTTTCCGCCCCATCGTGCGGCTTGTGATTTGAGCTTTTTAGCGCGCGGGCTGGTGTCTGATTGGAACCGCGCCAGGCGCTCGGCGAGATCTGCGCTCTGGCCACCGATGCCGCGCTCGCTGATCAATGCTGCAATTTGTGCCGCCCGTGCTTTCTCGCCGTCGCTGCCCGCGCCCACAATCAGAGCGGCGAGGCGGGGCGCGACTGGCAAACGAGCC
>JANSXJ010000438.1 GCA_024743015.1 Hyphomonas sp.
ACACGGCCACCTCACCGAATGGTACGGTGGCTCCTTCAATCCCGAAGTCCCGAACGCCGACGAACTCCGCCTCGAAGTGCTCAAGCTCGCAAAGAAATGGAAGCCCCGGAAAAAGTGAGCGGAGACACCGGACGGTTACTGAATAGCGGCGTTCAGGACCAATATATCGATGGGGCCGTTCAGGCTGCGTTGCGCTTCCTCAGGCAGCGACGCGACTTGATCAGGATCGCGGAAGTCGACGTCGATGGCTACCGCCGTTGATCCCATTGCTCTGATAGCGTTGCATACTTCCTCGCCTCTCTCGCTGTCACCAGCATGATGGATGCAGACAGCGCACCTTGTCCTGCCAACTCCAGCGCAATTGCACGTCCAATGCCACGGCTACCACCGGTCACGATGGCACGCCGGCCTTCTAAAGCGTTCATTGCACGAACCCCGGCGGCAGTGATGCTGGGCTCTCAGGTCGAGCGATGGCCAAAAGAGTGCCAGTGCCCGCAAGCGTTACGACCAGACCGAGCGTTCCGGTTGGATCAAGTGCCAGATTTGTCGGCTTCTCATCTGGGACGACTATAGTTTCAAGTCGTTCGCCCTGGGCGCTCAACTTCATCACGCATCCTTGTCCGTAAAGTGCCACGAAAATCGCCCCGTCGTCACACACCGCCAGGCCATCGGGGCCAATCGGCCCACCAACCATCGCGAACGGCACGAAGTCTGACCAGTCGTCATTCGTGCGCTCCGCGACCATGATCCGCTGGCGGAAAGTTTCAGCGACGTAAAGGCGTCGACAGTCAGGTGACAAGGCGATCCCATTGGGAAAGTAGAGTCCATCGGCGATGATCCGGGCTTTTCCGCTATCAAGCGACAAAGCGCAAACATAGCCAACCGGTGATGTGCGGGCGTCGTTGGAACAGGTAAAGAGCAGCTCGCCATCAGGAGAAAAGGTCAGATCGTTTGGCATGCCAAGACGCTGGCCATCGACACGATCAAGGATCGTTTTGGCCGACCCGTCATTGACGCGGAAGTGCCTGATCGCGTTCAGGCCCTGATCGGCGATCCAGATATCACCATCAAGCGCCATCGCGGCACCATTTGGACGCCCACCGATGGTGTGTCGCACCACTTTTCGGTTCGCTAGGTGGCAAAGACATCCACCTTCAATTTCTACCCACCAGATCGATCCATCTGAACCGATGCAGGGGCCTTCTGGAAAGCGCAAGCCTTCGGCAAGCAGGCGATGGTCAATGCCTTGCGTCATAGAGGCCATTGGCTTCCAAAAGTCCTTTCATGTAGCCAACCGTGAAAATCATCCCGTTGGCTTCATAGCCAACATTGATCCCGTCAACGCGGTCGTGTTGGACGCGGTCGCCATCCATAGCCGGTGCATGATCCGGGCGGATGGGGCAGGAAAGTCCGAGGTCGGCAAAAGTTTCAAAAGCCTCGCGCATATCAATCTGCCCTTCATCGGGAAACGTCTCCCGAAAAAAGTCGGCTTGCCCGCGAACATCGCGAACATGAATGAAGGCGATCCGATCTCGCCCCATCTTTCGTGCTGCTCGGCTGACATTTTCGCCTGCGGTTGCGAATGTTCCCATGCAGAAGGTGGCGCGCACTGCGGAACTTTGCACGCGGCCGATGGCATCCAGAACAGCATCGGAACCGGTTAGAACCCGCGCGATACCTCGTATCCGAGGCGTCGGCGGGTCATCGGGATGCAACCCCAACGTCACGCCATGTTCTTCGGCAACTGGCGCAACGGCCTTTAGAAAATACTCCAGATTGGCCCAGACCCGTTCGGGCAGAATCTCTCCCTCTTCGGTCAGTCCGTCGCGTTCAGCTTTGTTGAGGTCGAAGGCGCTCACCGAGGCTCCACCGCGCGCGGCTAGCGAGGTTTGCGTGCGATACCAACCGAAATGAACCATGAAATTCAAGCACAGGAGCCGGATTCCAAGTTGGCCCATGTTTCGAAGCATGTTGCGATACTTGTCGATGTCCTCATCGCGCCCAGGCACCCCAAGCTTGATGCGATTCATGTCGAACTGGTCACCTTCCAATCCAATAACCTCAAAGCCACCATCACGATAACGCGCAACTTCGGACCGAAGTGCATCAAGGTTCCATGGCGGAAGCTTACCAGTGAGTTCCGGGGCTAGTTTTGCAATGGCTTTCGTCACGCCCATCTGGCGGGCCACCACCCAGCGCCTATCCTCGCCTGGAGGGATCAGCATGCACAATTTCATCTGTATCGTTGTTTCCTATGAGCATTTATTCATCAGATATCCTATCTCTTTGAAGGTGTCAAAATTTCTCGATGTTTGCGGTCAGTCGACGCGTCGGACTCCGCTGTTGCGCACCGTAAGTCGCCAACCCCGAACCTGTGCTCCGTGCTCGGCTACCGGCGCAGCGCGGCCCTGAAAGAGGAAACCACGTTGCGCTTTCCGGTGGTAAACAACAGTTGGGAGCAAAAAGCGTGTAGCCCCCTGCGTCTGTGCCAGTCGTTTGTGGCGCCTCTAACACTGTCTCGGGAGCCGGCAGTGGCATACCGAGTGCGTGGTGAGGCCGGAGTCGATTGTATTGGCGCAGCCAGGTGTTGATAACGATATCTGCCTGCTGGATGGTGGCAGCCCATTCAGCTTTGAGATTTCTCTTCGAAGTTTGCCGTTGAAGCGCTCGTGCTAACCGTTCTCGGCAAGGAGAACCTGGATAGATGCGGATGGGTTCAACCACGACACGTCGAAGCGATTCCTGAAGGGTCTTTAAGAACTCATTCGACGGCTTACGCGGCCTTCAGCCACTGCTGGGCAAAACGGCATTAGGTCCGAAGGTTCTCCGGTTTCAAAATCATTGATAGCAGACTTCGATTATCGTCACGTTACGTCGCTGAGCTTCTGGCTCAGTCCAGAAAAACAGAGGCCTCGAACGGCTTTCTAGGGCTCGAAGCTGCCGTCCAAGACTCGGCTGGACGTGGCGGCGGAGCGGACACTAGAGCGGTTCATTTTTTGACTGAATCGATTGGGATTCCCAACGGGGTCGTTTTGTGATTC
>JANSXJ010000162.1 GCA_024743015.1 Hyphomonas sp.
GCCTTCTTTGCATCCATCATGCCTGCGCCAGTCTTGTCACGCAGATCCTTGACGAGGGCAGCAGTGATTTGAGCCATCCTGGTCTTCCTTCTGTTTAAACCTGTAGGGGTTAAGCTTCAGTCTTGTCTTCAGTCGCGTCTTTGGCCGGTGTTTCTGCCGCAGCGTCTTCAGCTGGCGCTTCCGTAGCAGCTTCTTCGGCTGCATCCGCAGCTGCAACGTCGAGTTCAACCATTGCTTCGATGTCTTCCGCTTCGCCGAGGTCAATGCCGAGCCCAGCAGAAGATTCTGCAAGTCCATCGAGCACTGCATCAGCGACGAGATTACAGTAGAGCGAAATCGCCCGCGCTGCATCGTCATTGCCCGGGAATGGGAAATCAGCGTCGTCCGGGTCGCAATTCGTATCAACAACGGCAACAACTGGAATACCCAGCTTGCGAGCTTCCTTGATCGCAATTGCTTCTTTGTTCGTGTCTATCACAAAGATCAGATCCGGAAGGCCGCCCATATTGGCGATCCCGCCAAGCGCCTTGTCCAGCTTTTCACGGTCGCGCTCGAGGTTGAGCAGCTCTTTCTTGGTCAGGCCTGAGGTCTCTTTATCGCCAAGCAGCTCATCCAGCTCGCGCAGGCGCTTGATCGAGTTTGATACGGTTGACCAGTTCGTCAGCGTACCGCCCAGCCAGCGGTGGTTCATGTAGTATTGTGCGCAGCGCTGTGCCGCTTCAGCGATCGGCTGAGATGCCTGGCGCTTGGTGCCTACAAAGAGCACCCGGCCACCTTTGGCAACGGTGTCGCGAACTTTGACCAGAGCCTGGTGAAGCAACGGAACCGTCGTCGACAAGTCCATGATGTGAATACCGGAACGCGCACCATAGATGAATTGCTTCATCTTGGGGTTCCAGCGGTGAGTTTGGTGACCAAAGTGAACGCCAGACTCGAGCAGTTCACGCATTGTGAATTCAGGCAAAGCCATTTTAATTTTCCTTATCCGGTTGACCGGCATGCTCCCTATCGAACCTCACCAGAGGGCCGACACCGGAAGGACCACGCATCGGGGGTTAACGGGCGCGTCTATACATGAATTCACGCTGGGTGCAACCGTACAGTTCAGATTGCAACCAATCAGGCGGCCTCATGGTCGACTCGGGCAACCCCCGGAGCCGTTTTGAGGGCGCGCAATGCCTCGATCCCGGTCGGGTAAGTATCCGGCAACCGCAAGGTCACGACACGACCATCATCAATCGGCATTCGGATGAAGATTTCACCCCGGTCTTGCCCGGAGACGCCTCTCAGACGTGCAGCAATCGATGCGAGACCTGTCATGTCTGCCCCTTTTTCCATTTTTACGGAAAGAGCGGGAGCCTTCTTGGCGATCCGCGCCTGTTCGATCGCCTGTACTCGGCGCGCTGATAGCCGGATCTCATCATCACGGCGGCGAACCTCTGTCAGGATGACGACGGCAGATCCGGGCTCAAGCTGGTCCCGCACCTCGGCCAGCAATTCAGGCATCACCATCAACTCCACCTCTCCCGTTGGATCAGACAGGGTGAGGAAGGCGAACTTGCCGCCATTGCGCGCCGGCTTCTCGACGCGGCGTCGGACCACGCCAATCAGCTCCATCGGACGGCCATCGACCGCCGATTCCTCGATATTCATCGCATAGGTGATGCGTCCGTCTTCGAGACTATCGAGGATATCGTCCAGCGGGTGGCCGGAAAAATAAAAGCCGATCGCGGCAAACTCCTGGTCCAGCTTTTCCTGCATATTCCAGGAGGCCGCCTTGGGCAGATCGGTACGCATGGCCGGTTCAGCCTCTCCAAATAGCCCGCCCTGCCCACCAGCGCGATCTTCTGCGGAGGCGGCGCAGGCTGAGGCCAGCATAGGCGCAGATTTCAGCGCCCTGGCGCGATTGGGCTCCAGCTGATCGAAGGCGCCAGCCTTAGCGAGCTGCTCGAAGCATTTTTTGTTGATGTCCTTCGGGTCGACCCGTTCGGCGAGGTCGTGCAGGCATTGATATTGTCCATTCTTCTCGCGCTCCAGGACGAGATGCTTCATCGCCTCTGGCCCTACCCCCTTCAACGCCCCCAGCGCGTACACGATCGAGTCGCCGCGAACATCAAAATCCGCCGTGGATTCATTCACATTCGGTGCGATGATCGGAATCTTCAAGCGTCGCGATTCCTGGAAAAAGGCGGCGAGCTTGTCGGTATTGTGCAGATCAAGGCTCATCGACGCCGCCAGGAACGCTACGGGGAAGTGTCGCTTCAGATAGGCGGTGTGGTACCCGATCAAGGCATAGGCGGCAGCGTGTGACTTGTTGAAGCCGTAGCCCGCGAACTTCTCCATCGTATCAAAGATGTCATTTGCCAGCGGCGCTTCAATTCCTTTCAGCTCCTTCGCGCCTTCCAGGAAGCGTTGGCGCTGCGCGACCATTTCTTCGAGCTTTTTCTTACCCATGGCGCGGCGGAGCAAATCGGCCTCACCGAGCGAGTATCCGGCAATTTCCTGCGCCATCCGCATCACCTGCTCCTGATAGACAGGGACGCCGTAGGTCGCTTTCAGGATCGGCTCGAGATCGGGATGCTGATATTTGATCGTCTCCGGATCGTCCTTACCCGCCACGTAGACCGGAATGTTGTCCATCGGGCCCGGGCGATAGAGTGATATAATTGCGATGACATCTTCCAGATTGCCGGGGCGGACCTTGCGCAGCGTATCGCGCATGCCCTGCCCTTCGAGCTGAAACACGCCCAGTGTTTCGCCGGAAGCCATCAGGTCATAGGTCGCCTGATCATCCAGGCTGAACCATTCCGGCCCGACATCCTGTCCATCTCGACGAATAAATTTGAGTGCGCGGTCAATCACCGTCAGCGTCTTCAAACCCAGGAAGTCAAACTTCACGAGCCCCGCGGATTCAGCCCATTTCATATTGAACTGTGTGGCCGGCAGGTCCGCGCGCGGGTCGTTGTAAAGGGGTACCAGCTCCGTCAGAGGGCGGTCACCGATCACGACCCCCGCCGCGTGCGTCCCGGCATTTCGGTACATGCCTTCCAGCGCGAGCGCCGTATCGAGCAGTTCTTGCACACGTGGATCGCGGCTGATCTCTTCATCGAACTTCGGCTCATCCTCAATCGCTTCCGAGAGCTTGGGCGGTTTGGCCGGGTTGAATGGGATCAGCTTGGCCAACCGATCGACCTGGCCGTAGGGCATCTGCATCACCCGGCCGACATCGCGCACCACAGCTTTCGCCTGCAGCGTCCCGAACGTGATGATCATGGCGACCGATTCCGCGCCATACTTGTCACGGACATAGCGGATCACTTCGCCCCGGCGCTCCTGACAAAAATCGATATCGAAGTCGGGCATGGAAACCCGCTCCGGATTGAGGAACCGCTCGAACAGCAGATCGAAACGCAATGGATCGAGATCGGTGATGGTCAGCACCCAGGCGACCAGGGACCCCGCGCCAGACCCCCGACCCGGACCAACCGGAATGCCCTGTTCCTTCGACCATTTGATAAAGTCGGCAACGATCAGGAAGTAACCGGGAAAGCCCATGCCTTCGATGATGCCGAGTTCATAATCCAACCGTTCGAAATAGGTTTCACGGCTCGCATAGAGTTTTGGCGCTTCGGCGAGGCGCGCCTCGAGCCCTGCTTTGGCCTGCAATTTCAGCTCGTCGATCTCAGACCGCGAACCATCACCGAAATCCGGCAGGATCGGACTGCGCTTCACCGACCGAACCCCGCACCGCTTAGCGATTTCGGCGGTTGTCTCAATCGCCTCCGGAAGGTCGGCAAACAGCTCGCGCATTTCTGCTTCGGTTTTGAGGTATTGTTGCGGCTCGACTTGTGGGCGATCTTCCTGGCCAAGATAAGCGCCGTTCGCGATGCACATCATCGCATCATGAGCGCCCGCATCGCTGGCCTTCATGAACCGGGCATCATGCGTCGCGACAATCGGGAGATCCAGCTCATAGGCGAGCGCCAGCAGCCCCGGCTCAATCTGCATCTCCTCGACAGAACCATGCCGCGTGATCTCGACATAGCAGCGCCCGGGGAATTGATCCGCCAGGGCTGTCAGGGCGTTCCTCGCATCTTCGGTCTTGCCCCGTAGCAGATGCCGCGCCACTTCGCCTTCAGCCCCTCCAGTCAGAACGATAAGGCCGTCCGTCTTCTCTTCCAGATATCGTTTGTGGATCCGCGGCACGCCATCTTCAGCATCAAGATACGCGTACGAGGACAGCGCCATCAGCCGTTCATATCCGATCTCATTCTGCGCATAGATTGACAGGCGTGTGATGGTTTCCTGATGGGCACCGTCGGTCACATCGAAACATACAGCCATGATGGGTTGGACGCCAGCGCCGGCGAGGCTTTCAGAGAGTTCCAGCGCACCAAACATATTGTTGCGATCAGTCACAGCCACCGCAGGCATGCCTTGTTCAACACACCACTTGGTCAGCCCCTTGGTACCGATCATGCTCTCCAGCAGCGAAAAGGATGTGCGTACAGCGAGGTGGATGAAAGGCGTCTGTCCCACGGAAAATCCTTCTGCTCTTGCACGGTGCAAAATGACACTGGCGCGATTCTGTGAGGCGCAAACCAGCCCCAGCATCAAGGAGCGGTGCCCGCACTCTCAACTGTGCTTTAATTAGCAGGCTTTCGCTTGGAACAAAAGCGGAACTCACGCAAAATCTGTGAGTTTCCCATCCTTCAGAGTCAGCACGCGGTCCATATGTTGCGTCAGCGCCATATTGTGTGTGGCAACAAGCACAGCCGCACCTTCGCTGCGCGCCATCCGGATGAGACTTTGGAAGACACGGTCCGTCGTTGCCGGGTCCAGATTACCGGTCGGCTCGTCAGCAATCATGAGACGTGGATCGTTGACCAGAGCACGGGCGATGGCAACGCGTTGCTGCTCCCCGCCCGACATTTGTCCCGGCTGGTGCCTGGCGCGTTCCGTGAGTCCCATTTCAGCGAGCAAGGTGTCTGCTTTCTTTCGCGCATCGCGCCGCTTCATCCCGCCGACCATGAGCGGCATCGCAACATTATCTCGCGCGCTGAACTCCGGCAGCAAGTGATGAAACTGGTAAACAAAGCCCAGTTTTTCCCGGCGCAGGCGCGTGCGACCGGAATCTCCCAGCGCTACGCAGTCTTCCCCCTCCAGGAAAACTTGTCCGCCTTCGGGCTTTTCCAGAAGTCCGGCAGTGTGCAACAGAGTCGACTTTCCCGAACCCGATGGACCGACCAAGCCGACCAACTCGCCCGGGTTTAATTGCAAGCTCGCGCCCTGCAGGACGTTCAACGTCCCGGCTTCGGATTTGTATTGCCGGACGATATCGCGGAGTTCGAGAACCGGGACCATTATTCGAACCTCAACGCTTCGACCGGGTCGAGCCGCGCCGCGGACCAGGCAGGCCAGATCGTGACGAGCATGGACATGCCCATCGCCCAGAGCGTCACAAACGACACCTCAGCCCAATCGAGCACAGCCGGAAGCCCATCAAGGCCGTAGACCGTTGGCGGGAACAGATCGCGTTGCAGGATCGCTCCGATCCCATCGATCACAACATTTATGTTCATCACAAGTACGACGCCGAGCGCTGCTCCAATCAATGCGCCTGTGAGGCCGAGCAACGCGCCAATCATCAGGAAGACCCGCATGATCGATCCGCGCGATGTGCCGACGGTCCGAAGGATCGCGATGTCACTGGTCTTGTTCTTCACCAGCATAACAACGCCGGTGATAATATTGAGCGAGGTGATCATGATCAGGATCAACATGATGATCATCATCATCGACCGCTCTGTGTTGAGCGCGCTGAAATAAGCCTCTCGCTGGACCTTCCAGCTTTGCGTTGGCAAGCGATACTCCAACGCCTCCTGCACCGCAGTTTCAGCCGCCTCGGTCAACATCGGATCCGGCAGACGCAGATCGATTTTATCGTACACGTCCTTGCGACCGAAGAAGAGCTGCGCCTGTTCGATCGGCATCAGGATATAGAGCTGATCGAGCTCAACGCTCCCCGTCTGGAAGAAGCTGCCAACGGTATACACTTTGCGGCGTGGGGTGACACCAAACGGGCCTTTAATGCCGTCAGGCGTAATCAGCGTGACTTTATCGCCAGGGTAGAGCCCCAGATCCGCGGCGAGGAACCGGCCGACCATGATCACGTCTCCGCCATTCTTCCCCTCACCAAATCCAGCTGCGGCCGCAGCGGCGCCGCCATCTTCGAGAAACGGAAGATTGTCGAGATCCTCCATCCGGACGCCTCGCACAATCGCGCCGCTCTGGCGTCGATCTGTGGTTGCCAGGACCTGCTGCTCGATGATCGGCATGGCTTGATCAACTTCCGGCAACCCCTCGAGCCGGAGCGCCAGATCATCAATCTCTTGCGCTGGCTCGTCTTGCGTAAACACAAAGACATGCCCCTGCCCGCCAAGCATCGCGTCCAAAAGCGTCGCCCGGAACCCGCTCATCACGGACATGATCACAATCAGGGCCATCACAGCCAGCAGGATCCCGATGAAGGAGACAATGGAAACCACGGATACGCCACCATTGGCGCGGGTTGCTCTCAAATAGCGCCACGCAAGCGTACGCTCGACCTGACCGAAAGGAGTGGCTCTGCTCATAGGTCGACCGCTAGGCAAAGAATGTGGAAAAATCGTGGAGCAGACAAATTATCCACCCATCACCTTGTTGATCGCGGATTCGAGCGACAGATCTTCTTTTTCTCCGGTGGCGCGGCGTTTGAGTTCCACCGTTCCGGACTTTACGCCGCGAGGTCCAACGGTCAGCTGCCAGGGCAGGCCGATCAGCTCCATGCGCGCAAACTTCGGACCGGCGCGATCAGCGGTCTCGTCATAGAGCGGATCTTTGCCGGCAGCGACAAGCTTCGCATATGCCTCGTCGGCAACCGCGGCGACATCTGCATCATCCGGTTTCATTGAAATGATCCCGGCGCCGAACGGAGCAACTTCGTCGGGCCAAATAATGCCATTCTCATCATGGCTGGCTTCGATGATCGCGCCGACGCAGCGAGAAACCCCGACACCGTAAGACCCGCCATGAATCGTCACCAGATCGCCGTCCCTGGTCTGAACCTCGGCCTTCATGGGCTCTGAATACTTGGTTCCGAAATAGAAGATATGCCCCACCTCAATACCGCGCGCTTTGACCTGCCGGTCTGCCGGAATGGCATTGAACGCAGCCTCGTCATGCTTTTCGTCGGTTGCCGCATAATACTGCGTCCGCTTGGTCATTTCAGCGTCCAGCGCGGCGAGGTCCTCGAAATCGAAATCTGCGCCAGGGGCTGGCACATCCAGAACCGCCTTGTCGCAATAGACTTCGCTTTCGCCGCTATCGGCTAGGATCAGGAATTCATGGCTGAGATCACCGCCAATGGGACCGGGATCGGCCTGCATCGGAATGGCGGTAATGCCCATACGGTCGAACGTGTTGAGATAGGCGGCGAACATTCTCTGATACGAAACCCGCGCCGCTTCTTCTGAAAGATCAAAGCTGTACGCGTCTTTCATCAGAAACTCGCGCCCGCGCATGATGCCAAACCGCGGACGAATCTCGTCCCGGAACTTCCATTGCTGGTGATAGAGATTGATCGGCAATTGCTTGTAGCTCTTCACAAATGAGCGGAAGATGTCGGTGATCATCTCTTCATTCGTGGGGCCGTAAAGCATGTCTCGATCGTGGCGATCGGTGATGCGGAGCATTTCCTCTCCATAATCATCATAGCGCCCGGATTCGCGCCAA
>JANSXJ010000174.1 GCA_024743015.1 Hyphomonas sp.
CTCGACGCCGCCCCAACTTTCAGACAGGCTTTGCTTGTCTTCTCGTCCAAGGTGACCGGAAACCATCCGGATCCTCAGATCTTTGACAGGGTCGATCCCCTGCTCTGCAGCGACGCGAGCGAGCTTCTTTATATAGTCCGCAAACCCCACAATCACGGTGGCTCCAAAGTCGCGCATCAGCTCAACTTGCCTAACCGAACGCGTTTCGACACCCGTCCCGGCAGACATGAAAATTGCGCTGGTCCAATGGATCACGCTTTCGCGCACATAGTGACCGCCATTGATCATGCCGTGCCCGTAAACAGAGTGAACAACATCATCCGGACGCAGCCCCTGGAACCGATACAGGCGTCCGAGTAGAAGGTTCTGCGCCTCCCGGCTCTTGGCCCCAAATAGCAGGACTTGCGGCGTCCCCGTCGTCCCGGACGTAGTGTGCATGATCACCGGTGGACGACCGTCCGGATAGCTTTCGAAGCCGGCAAAATCTCCCAAAGGTGGTTTGCGCGCAATGCTTTCCATGATGTCCGACTTGTCGAACATGGGTAGCTCAGACAGCGTCTCCAAGCCTTTTATGTCGCCCGGCTCGACACCCGCATTCCCCCAGAGCTGTTGGTAGAATGGGGTCTGCCAGGCCCGGTCAACACATCGGCGGAATAGCTTTTCCTGATGAGCGCGAATTTCATCCTGGCTCTTTTTCGCGAACGTGACAAAGGCGTCGCCAATCGGATGGTCTTCCTGAAGCGCGTTCCAGTCGACGCTGTTAAAATAGGTCTTGTGTTGTGCTGCCATCAGGCCGCCTCCAGTCCAGCTGCAAGGCGACTCAGCACGGACACGTCCGTCATCGCCTCCAGATTTTCGGTTAAGTCTATCAATTGATCAGAAATGTGCGCACGCGGCTCTCCGAACCCAAACGTGACACAATCGCGAAATTTCGCGAGATGAGCATCCTGCGACATCGGATCTTCGGGCGAGCCATAGAGCGCATCGATGCGCGCTTCGACGCGTGTGCCGTCTATCAGGTACGCGATCGCGACCTGCGGCGTAAACGCGGCAGGATCGGTTGATCCATCATCAATCACCTCGATTTTCTGACCGAGCGAGAGCAGACCCGGGTCGCGAAGGCTGGACTCAGAAAAATCATCCAGACCAACGCTGCCTTTGCTGAGCGCCACCGCACCTGAGTACTGGAAGCACAAGCGGGCATAATTCACCGCCATATCGTCCCGGATCGGTCGACCAACCAGGCGATGGATCAGCGGCGGCGCGGTCAGGGACACGCGTTCAACCGCCGCCTCGGTCACGCCTTGCGCTCGCAGCTTCTGCATCAGGACAATGCCGCCCTGTGCAGCCCGGCCCGTCGGAAACGGTTTATGGCTGACCTCAGCGATCCGCCAGGTTTTGCCAAGGCTGGCAATCACAGCGCTCGGATCTGCCTCGTCTTCGAACAGATTGAAGTATCCAAACGGGCCTTCCAGACTGTCATGAGGTCCCGGTACATCGGCCTCTGCCAGATCGCAGGCGAGCACGGCGCCGCGCGCAGCGTTACCGATCTGTAGGGGCAAGGCTGGCTTGCCTTCGACATGCGCTTGCATCGTTCCCGAATTGAAGGCGAGCGCATAACCGAGGGCATCTTTTATTTTGTCGACTGAGAAGCCGCGCAAACGACATATCCCGAGAGTGGCGCCAAATATTCCGGCATTCGCCGGGCGAAAGAACTTGATGGGACTGCTGACGCTCACACCGATCCCGGCCGCGAGATCCACCGCGACGGCCAGAGCTACGGCCAACTCTTTCCCCGACACATTTTGCTGCGCATCGCATTCTGCCATCAGCGCAGCCAGAATAGTCGCCATTGGGTGGACGACGGCTGGTTCGTGAACGCAATCATATTCCTGGCAATGGATCTGGAACCCGTTCACAAAGGCGGCGTTGGCCGGTGTCGTACTGTAGCTTTTCGCGCCCCAGACATGCGCGGCACCTTCGCCCGCCCAATTCCCTGAAGCCTGCCGGACGTTCTGCGTCAACGGAACTGCAGCGCCTGCAATGCCGACACCAAGCGAGTCGAGCAAATAGGTTTTGACCGCGCGCACCGCCTGTTCGGGCATGGTCTGAAATTGACAGCTTGCTGCATGCTGAGCGAAGGCTTCGACCATGTCTGTCATGACAGCACCTCTTCGAACGCGCGTAAGCTGGCCGAGAGTGTTCCCGTTTCACTCAATACCGAAGCGATCATCTCCGCTGCATCACCTTTGGGAACCCCACCCGCCTGAATCAGCATGAGCGCCTTCTTCTTGATCAAATCATCGGAGACCGGATTTTCTGGATCACCCAGAGCATCCGGGATCGTCACCTGATGATCTCCAATGCGGACCGCTGCTCCAAAATGAGCGGGATATACAGCGTTGAACTCATCCGATGGCGTGACCTGAACGCGGTTTCGCAAGACGGCGAGATCCGGGTCTACGAGTGCGGCTGGGTCGAAGTCGCCAAGTCTTGGCGCGCCGCGGCGAAGCGCGACGGCGACGGCGTGCTGCAGTGAGAATTTGCCTTCGATCACGGTGCTGGGTTCAGCACGGTCACAGAATTTGAGTGCATCAGAATATGTCTCGACCACGATTGGTGCGCCATCGGACAGATCCACTCGCTCGCGCAGTTCAAGCGCCGCATCGATCGCGGCATGCGCGTGACGACAGGCTGGCCAAGGCTTGAAACTGACATCGTGAATCAACCAGCTCGATGGATATTCACGGACTAAATCTTGCGGATCACCATCGGGACAGGTGGCTTCGAAAAACCCCTGTTCGCCTTCGAGAATATCGAGCGGCCCTTTGAACCCAGCGACCGCCAGGCGCGCGGCTTCAAACCCGGCGCGCGCTGCGTTCGCCGTATGCAATTGTTTACCCATACTCTGCGGATCATGCCGGGTTTGCCAGAGACCGGTCGCTTGGCTCATTGCCAAAGCCATGGCGTGGGAGGTTTGGTCCTTCGAAGCGTTGAGGAGTGCAGCGCACGCGACTGCTGCGCCAATCGCTCCGCAGGTGCCGGTATTGTGCCAGATCGCATAGTGTCCGGGGCCGACGGCGCGGCCCAGACGGATGGTCGCCTCATATCCGAAGACGATCGCATTAAGCAATGTTTCATCGTCTGGTTGCGTGACCGACGCCATCGCGAGCGCTGCAGGAATGATGCTCGGTCCTGGGTGCAACAGAGCGCGCTTGTCGACATCATCCATCTCGAGAATGTTGCCAAGACCGCCCCAATAGAATGCGTTCGCGCTCGCCCCTTCGCCGCGAGCCTGTCGCAGGAGCACGCCCGCGGGTTCGCTCGCCCCGGCAATGGCGCAGCCCATCCAGTCAAGCAAATGGCGGCGCGCCCGTATGGTCGCCCCGGTACCGACAGGTTTCGACAAGAGACTTGAAAGCTTTGTGAGGACTGTGTTTTTCGGTATTTGTCCGGACATATTCTGGTGCTTACACAAAGTTTGTGGTTGAGTGAACCAGAAACTTGCGTCACCGGTCAAAAAATGAACGTACAACCGATCCCTGCCGCCCTAAAGGCATTCCGCGCCAGCCTGCCTGACGCCGCACGTGTTTATGTGGCCGGATGTAGCGGTGAACCCCTGGCACTGGTCGATGCGTTTCGACAGAACCCAGACCTGGCGGCTGGAATTACCTTTCTGGGGATCTGGATACCCGGCGTGAACGCGACGGATTGGGCAGGATTGCATCCGACCGCGCGGGCCGAGAGCATTTTTATCTCACCCGCGCTTCGTCGCTCGTTTGATGATGGGCACACCCAGTTCCGCCCACTTAGTTACACACAGAGCACTCGCTGGCTGGCATCGACACCGCTGGATGGCGGCATCGTCATGGTCACCTCCCCCGATGACGCGGGCACGGTCAGTCTCGGCGTTTCCGCAGACTTCTCACCCCAGATCCTGGAGCGCGATGAGCTGCCTTTGTTAGGCTTGATCAATCATTCAATGAAAGCGCCGGTCCACGGTCCGAAAATCCCTGTCGATCGGTTCCAGATCATCGCAGAAACCGACCATAGTCTGGTGCAAGTCACGGAAGCTGACCTGCCGGACACGTTTGCGCAAATCGGTCAGCATATTGCGAGCTTGTGCGACCCCGGCGACACGCTTCAATTCGGGCTCGGCAATGTGCAACAAGCGGCCTTGAAAGCACTCAGATCTCATTCAGATTTGCGCATCCATGCGGGGATGATCTCCAACCCGCTCGTGGAGCTTCTCGATAGCGGCGCAATCGCCAGCGATTATGGCGCGGTCACGACCGGCGTCGCGATTGGAACGCATACGCTCTACGATCGCGCCGTCGAGGATGACCGCATTCTCTTCGCGCCGGTAACTTACACACACGCGATCTCGACCCTTGCCGAAATCTCGAACCTCAAGGCGATAAATTCGTGTATAGAAGTCGATCTGTTCGGACAGGCCAATGCCGAGTTCATTCACGGACGGCAAATCTCTGGCACGGGCGGACTGGTAGATTTCCTGCGCGGAGCCGCTCTTTCCGACGGCGGCCGCGCCGTTCTGGCGCTTGCTTCAACCGCAAAGCAAGGCAGTATCAGCCGCATTGTTCCACGCCTCCCCACGGATGCCACTTCGATATCGCGTGCAGATGTCGACACGGTTGTAACGGAGCACGGAATTGCGGAGCTCAAGTACAAGTCAATTGATGAACGCGCCCGGTCTCTTATAGAGATTGCCGATCCCGCGTTTCGCGAGCAACTGGCCGCCGATTGGCATGAGATTCGAAAGGGCCTTTAAATGCCTCAAACAAAACCTCGCTATCGCCAACTCGCGGATCGCTTTCGCAAGGAAATATTATCCGGGAAATACAATCCGGGTGACGCTCTGCCCACCGAGATGGAGATCTGCGACAGATTCAAAGTTTCGCGTCACACCGCGCGGGATGCTTTGCGGATTCTCACAGATGACGGCCTGATCGAACGCAGACGCGGCGCCGGAACGGTCGTCGCTAATCGAGGTGCCCCAGCTTTCGCGCAGCCCATCGGCGACTTTGACACCATCCTTCAATATGCCCGCAATTCTCATTTTGATATCACGACGGAACAAGCCGCAGACGAGGAAACGCTTGATCGTCTGGGACTGACCGGGGACTATGTTCAACTCATCGGATTTCGGCGGGTTGAGGATCAGCCCCCACAAGCGATTACGGCGGTCTACATTCGAAGGGATCTCGCGCCGGATCTCGAAACGATCGCAGGTCTGCCGGGCTCAATCTCGGAGTGGATCGAAGAACACAAGAGCATCGCCGTTGAGCGCGTTGTGCAACGAATGGAAGCGGTCGCCCTGAACCAGAGCCAGGCCAAACGATTGGGCGTATCAGACGGATTCCCAGCGTTGCGCACGGTACGCCGCTACCGAGATGCCGCAGGGGCGATCATTTTGCTGTCTGAAAGCCTTCACCCAGCGGGTCGGTTTGCTTATGAGATGCGGCTGGACCGCACGCAGGCTTAGGCGACACGATGCTCGTCGCAAAGGGTGCGGCGGTAGAGCTGTCCATCTCTAAACCAATGCCAGGTCCGGGCGCGGTGCTCGCCGCCATCCCCCATAATAATCACCTCGACAAAATGCGCGCCAGGCTCGTCTTTTCGCTGCAAATTTAGCAGAACGACGCCATCTGCGGTTTCCCAGCTCTTGCCGACGAAGGTCGGTGTATCGAACCAGAGATGATCACCGCGATCCACACCATCAAAACCTGCATTGGTAATGCTTCCGTCCGGATGCGTTAGCGCGATCGTTTGGCGGTAGAACACATCGCCTTCATCCGGAAACTCACAGATCACGCGGGACCGGATCAATTCTTCTTCCTGGGCGAGCAGGTCGATATGGCGATACGTGCCCTCCCAGACCCCCAGATGCGCTCGGTGCGCGGGAAACCTTGGATCGGTCATATCGTCCCTTTCGCTTTCAGGCTCGCGATTGCTTTCTCGCTGAGACCAATTGTCTTCGCCAACTCTTCGCTGTGTTCACCAAAGCCCGGCACATCCGGATTTGGAAGTGGAGGCTCGTGGAGGAACTTGATGGGAGGGCCAACGTGGCGATTTCCATCCGCATCTTTAAAAACCATGCCGCGTTCGGCAGTGAACGGATCATCAAACGCATCCTTCAAGCTTCGAACCCAGGCCCAGGCGCAATCTATGGGCTCGAGGAAGGCCTGCCACTCGGCAAGTGTTTTGGATTTGAACGTTTCGGCAAAATACGCCCTGAGAGGGGCCTGTTCGGGGCCTGGTGGACATTTGGCAACTTCAATCAGATCCGCGCGCCCCAGCGCCGTCAGCAGATTGGTCGCGAACTTGATCTCCGGCCCGGCGAATGAGAGATATTCGCCATCGGAAGTTTCATATAAATTGGTCAGCGCGGACCCGCCAAAACTACGCATTTGTTTTGGCTCAGGTGCCCTGTTCTCGCCAAAAGTGGGACCGAGAACGTTCGGGGTCCACGCGATTGCGGCATCGTACATCGCCAGGTCAATATAGTCGCCTTTACCGGTTTGGGTGCGGCGGTAGAGCGCCATCAAGATCGCTGACAAAGCCATCAGAGACGCGCTGGCATCCGCAAATGGGACATTCGGCATGGTCGGCTTATCGTCGCTGCCGCGGCAGAGATCTGTCAGTCCGGCAAGGGCTTGCACCGCGCTGTCATGTGCAGGCTTCCCGGCGAGCGACGACTCCTGCCCGAAGGCAGATATGGAACAATAGATGATGCGAGGGTTGCGCTTGAGCACGGCCTCATAGTCGACACCCAACCGCTTCACGACCCCCGGCCGAAACGCCTCGACAATGACGTCTGCCGACTCTGCCAGGCGGAGAAAAAGACCCAGCCCGTCCGGGTCTTTCAGGTTGAGCTTCAGGCTGCGTTTGCCGCGGGCAATGTTGCGAAACCAGACAGAAACGCCGTCCGGTGTTTTTTCTCCGAGCACGCGCGTCGGCTCACCTGTGCCATTGGCAGGCTCGACCATGATCACGTCCGCGCCGTGATCGGCCATCATCATCGTCATATGTGGCCCGGGCAGAAAGGCCGACAGGTCGAGGACTTTAACGCCGTCCAGTTTCATGCTGATTCTGATTCCGTAAGCAGCTCGCTATCATGCTCCCCCATACGCGGCGCGCGCGTTAATTCGGGGCGCTCACCGTTTACGCGAAATGGGGAGCTGAGAGTTCGCATTCCTTCTGGCACAGCCGGGTGATCAATCTGCGCCGTCATCTCAACGCTTGCCACATAGTCGCTATCGAGCGCCTGTCCGATGTCCAACACAGGCGCAAATGGCACGTGGCCGCCAAGCACGTCCAGCCACTCATTTGTGGTCTTCGCCATCATGACCGCATCCACCGCATCGCTGAGCGCAGCGAGATTTTCCCGGCGCGCGGGAATACTGGCAAATCGCGGATCCTCGCCAAGGTCGGAGCCCGTCAACTGACACCATAAGGTCCAGAATTTCGGGGTTTGGCACATAAGCAAACCCCAGCCATCTTTGGTCTTCACCAGCTGGCTCGGCGCA
>JANSXJ010000158.1 GCA_024743015.1 Hyphomonas sp.
ACCGAGGCGATGCGGATGATGAAGGAAGCCAAGAAGTGCGGGCTCGGCACCATGGTGGGATGCATGGTCGCCGGTTCCATCAGCATGGCCCCAGCCGTCTTGCTCGGCCAGACGGCAGATCTGATCGACCTGGATGGCCCGCTCTGGCTCGCACAGGACGTGCCGCACAAGCTACGCTACCATGATGGGATCGTTTCGCCGCCAAGCCGCGAGCTCTGGGGATAGTCGACGGATCATCAGAGTCGCGGCGTCGAACGCGACTCCGAATTCATCCCAAAAAATCGACAGCGCCGCGGCACCGCGCGAAGAAAAGTACGTGACGATATAACATAACTTTTAAGTCGACTTTGCTTCCAGAAAGCGGCATGGTGCTGTCCCTCACCCGTGAAGGCATTTGATGAATATGATGATTGTGAATTCAAAATCGGTCACCTCCCGAAACGCGAGCTGGCACGACCTGCCGGTCACGACTGTCTTCAATGCGCAACAGCTGTGCAGCGCGTTGGTCCATGATTCTGTAGATGCAGCATTCTGGGCCCGCGAAACGCCGCCAGGGGTTTTGCAGTGGCTGGAAAATGTCGGACCCGACAGCTGGCCACGCGGTCGGTTTGTGCTAACCCCTTTGGATGTTCAGGCCTGTCTAACCGATCTGTTCGCCGCGACGGGGGTTGATGCGACGCCAGCACTGCTCTGGCTTCAAGAGGACGTAACCCATCTTGCCCATAGCGTGCAGAAGTTGATTGGATCGACCAGGATCCGCCTGCGCCTGGAAACCATATTCGACAATGCCTGCTCAAAGTTCCACATCGACAATGTCGTCGCTCGACTAATTTGCACCTATTACGGTCCTGGCACTGAGCTCAGCCTGCAAGACCAGGATTTGCCGTGCGCCGTTCCGACGGGTGCCCCAGTGCTGCTCAAAGGTAAGCGCTGGTTAGGCGGCGAGGTTCCCGCCCTGCGTCATCGATCGCCGCCGATTGAAGGTACCGGCAAATCCCGGCTGGTCCTTGTTATCGAAGGCTGCGAGCTGGACGAGGTGAACCCGGGATACGATCAGGTCTATCCTCAAACCGAGGCCGCGCGCGCGACATGAAGACAGCAGACGCGCGCGATGAAGGGCGCCGCCCAACGAATTGGCGAATCTGGCTGGTTTCAGCGATGACCCTTTCCCTGGCCGCTTGCGGCAAATCCGACTACGAGCCACAGCCATCCGCGCCACCACCAATCCCGCAAGGGGCGGAGACGGTTGAGTTTGAACGCCCTGCCCCGACGAACCAGGGGGACGAGAGTGCTGGCAATCCGGACCCGGCAGTAGGCGATAAGAGTCAGCAAGCCGAACCAGCGAAGAAGACCGTCTATTGGGGCGTCAAGGAAGGCGAGGCCCTGACCCTGATGTGGGATGACCTGATGCCAGCGGGCAGCGAAGAAAAGCTCATGCAGGAGTATGAGGAATTCTACGCCATGCTTGAGAAACGATACGCAGCGAATACAACCACGCTCGCCGATGCCGATCCGTATGCTGCGATCGCGGAAGGCTCTGACCTCGATTTCATGCCTCAACTCGGCACATTTGATACGGTGACAGAGCTTGATGGCGAATATGTGCGTATCCCGGGCTATGTCGTGCCATTCGATTTCAATTCGAAGTTTCGCCAACGCGAGTTTTTGTTCGTCCCCTATATGGGCGCATGTATTCATACCCCACCGCCGCCGCCTAATCAGATTATCTTCATTCGCGCCAATCCGCCCGTCCGCGTGAAGGATATTTGGGTACCCTACTGGATCGAGGGCACGCTGAGCACCGAAAAAGTCGAGAACGCGCTTGGTGATGCGGCTTATGCATTGGAGATGAGCAGTATTGAGCCCTATCTAAACCCATAAATCTGTTACACATTCGCTGTAGGAAATCAGCGAAACTGCCATACTGCCCGGCCAGCCCAGCCCCAGCGAAGGAGCATAATGTGACGACATCACCAACTCAGAATCGCCGCGAGTTCATGACGGCCACCGCGACCGCATTCTCGGCACTGATTGCCAGTGGGTGCGTCACCCGCGGCGCAGCGCCCGGGGCCTCTGACAGCCCGTTTGCCGGATATGGTCCGCTACAAGCCGACCCCAACGGGCTTCTCGATCTGCCGGAGGGTTTTTCCTATCGCGTCTTGTCCAGCCTCGGCGACGTGATGTCCGATGGCGGGACGGTACCCGACAAGGCCGACGGCATGGGATGCCTGGATCTCGGGAATGGCGAGATTGTCCTTGTGCGAAACCATGAACTCGTCCCAAGCGATGCCGCAGGAGGTCCGATCGCACATGGATTCGGGACCCATAACGGGAACATCGTGCCCGGCGGGACCACAAACATTGTGCTGGATGCCAACACGCTTGAGGTTAAGCGCGAGTTTCGCTCGCTTGGCGGGACAATCCGTAACTGTTCAGGCGGCGTCACACCCTGGGGGTCATGGTTGACCTGCGAAGAAGCGCCGACCGGACCGGGACAACGCTACGGCGACGGCCTCGCCGTCAATCATGGCTGGGTGTTCGAAGTCCCGGGCGACGCTGATGGACTGGTAAAGGCCGAGCCGCTGCGCGCCATGGGCCGGTTCAATCACGAAGCCGCCTGCGTCGATCCTGAAACCGGGTATGTCTATATGACCGAAGATCGCAATGACGGCGTGCTTTATCGTTTCCTGCCCAAAACGCCTGGAAAACTTGCCGATGGCGGGACACTGCAAGCCATGGTCATTGAAGGCGTTTCTGATACGCGCAACTGGGAGGACATCTCGGTGGCGGTCGGTCAGTCTCTCGCTGTGCGCTGGATTGACCTCGATGACGTCGAAGCCCCGGAGGAGGATTTGCGGTTGCGCGCTGCGGCAGAGGGCGCGGCCCTGTTCGCCCGCGGTGAGGGTATGCATATGGGTCAGGATGACCTCTATTTCTGTTGCACCAATGGCGGTGCGAAACAGCTCGGACAGATCTTCCGCCTGGTGCCTGGACGCGGTCAGGGCCCCGACCGGGTTGAGCTCTTTTTTGAAAGTGAAAGCGCCGAGCAGTTCAACTATGGTGATAATCTGTGCGTCGCGCCAAACGGACACCTGATCGTTTGCGAAGATCAGTATACCGACATTGTCGACAACCATCTGCGCGGCATCACTCCGTCAGGCCAGCCCTATGACCTCGCCCGCCTGCGATTACAAACCGAGCCCGCAGGGGCGTGTTTCTCACCCGATGGCAAGTGGATGTTCGTCAACGCTTATGCGCCAACCCGGACGCTGGCAATCACCGGCCCATGGGCGGCGTGATCGTATTCGTCACATAACCAAGTCTAGCGCCGCAGACACCTGCGAAGGCAGGTGTCCAGCGACCAGCGCATCCGCCCCGGACAATCGATCCAGCCACCCATGGATACCTGCCTTCGCAGGTATCGCCGGAAGTTGGGTCAGCCCTAGAGGTTATTCAGACACCTCGAACCCGCATTGGTTCTGCTCCATACTGAGCTGCTTGGTGATGCGCTTCGCGTTCTGCTTGTAGGCTTCCGCTACGGTTCCGCTCACCACGTTCTTGTCGCGCAGCGGGCTGACGTCTTCGCAAAGGTGGAAGACGCGCGGGGAGTCATGCTTCGTGCCATCCGGAGGGGCGATCCAGTAAACGGTGTCACGACCGTTCGGATTATCCGCATCGCGGGTCGCCTCTGCCACAGCTTCCGCGTCTCGCGCAATCGCTTCAGCTTGTTCAGCAACTTCCGGCGAACATGCTGTCGTTGGCTCGCCCGCATTGATCTGGCGAGCGCATTCATTCATGTCCTCGGTATATTGTTCAACCGATGGCGGATTGTAACTAACCCCGAACAAGACGGCGATCACGGCCAGGACCGCGCCCACGCCGCCTGCAATCTGTTTGTTCTTGGGGTCCATGTCCTTGTCCATGAGGATCAAGGCCAGCAGCGGCAGGAAGGCAATCATCGTGATGATCGCGCCAAGCTGGTTCTGGAAGAAAAACTTGAAACCGTCTTCCTTGCTCGCCGGGTCATGCTTGTTGGCATTCTTCCACATCAGATTGCCGGCAATGGCAAAAACCGCAATGGCAACCAGAAGACCGATCAAAATTGGTAGACCGCCGCTATCGAATCGGCCCTGCAGCAGCATGACGACGCCCGCAATCTCTGCGCCAATCGCAATGATCCAGGCGATCGCCGCGAACAAACGCAACCGTCCCGCTTTCGACTTTTGGTCCTGAGTTGCTTTCCAGGCCTGCGTGACGTCCTGGTCTGCCGCAGGTTCAGTTGCCTCTGGCGTCTGAGTAGGTTCATCTGACATGGTTCAATTCCCTCGTTGGCAGCAACAAAGGGTCGTCCGGAAGAGCACTCGCCCGCCAGCCCCGACCCCCGCAGCTGGTTGAACACCAAGATGCTATTTCCGGATTCGACAAAAAATACGAGGGATGAGGTGCAGTTCCGGAACCGAAGCGGCGGTCTATTCCTCCGCGTCCGGGAAGTCTGGCGGGCTGGGCATGCGCGCCATCGCGGTGGCCATCAAGTGCATCCAGAT
Organism: Hyphomonas sp.; assembly: GCA_024743015.1. Lineage (GTDB taxonomy): Bacteria > Pseudomonadota > Alphaproteobacteria > Caulobacterales > Hyphomonadaceae > Henriciella. The sequence continues at coordinate 4,545 of JANSXJ010000158.1, forward strand.
CTTGGCATTGAGATCCCTTGCCTCATCATCCTCGCGCGCTTCCAGCGATTCTTGCAAAGCGATCAGATCGCGTGCGAGCGCATCGCGCTCCACTGTCAGATCCGAGATTTTCACGCCAGGGCTTGCTTCAACCGTCACCGCTTTTCCGCCAAGCGCCAGAAGTCCGCGGAGCCCAGCAATCTCATTGACCAGTCGGTCGGCAGCATTGTCCCAGGCTTCGCCCGCCATGACTGACATGAGACCGCTCATCGCGGCATGTCCGCCCGAATAGTCGCCCTCCAGTTTCGGGGCGACCTCGGTGACGAGCTTGCGACCTATTCGATCGAGGATCATTCCAATGTCGCTCATGCGCCTGCTCCATATTTGGGTCCGAGTCGCATGGCGAGCATGAGTTCGTGCGCGGCGTGGGTGAACCAGCCCGACCAGGCGAGGATCGGGTCATCGTTCTCTCCTTTGGCGAAGGCCTTTTCGGACGTCACCCAAATGCCAAGCGCTTTGACATGCGCAAACAAGGACCACCACTCGAAGGCCGCGGGATCGAACGTGCAACCAGAAGCCTCCTGCCAGACAGCGATGGCTTCAGGCCACGGCAGCAAGCCTGCTGCCCGCTCCTGATCGTTGCCGCACCAGAGCAGATCTGTCGCCCAGGCGAGATCTTCATAAGGGTCGCCAATATGCGCCATTTCCCAGTCCAGGATCGCCGTCATCCTTCCCTCGCCGTCCTGCAAGTAGTTTCCGGTGCGATAGTCCCCATGCACGATTGACAGGCGCTGTGCGGGCGGGGGCGGATGACGCTCCAGATGGCGGATCGCCGCTTCTGCGACCGGTTGCGGCGTCAACGCATTCTCTCGTATCTCATTCGTCCAATAGTCCAGCTCTCGCCGCCAGCACTGATCCGCAGCGGGCGTCTCCGTCTCCGCTGCGAGGGCTGATCCTTCTACCTCCAGCGCAGCTATCGACCCTAGATGCCGAAAGAATTGTTCTCCGATCGCGGCGCGGTGCGGCTCCACCGTATCGATCCGAAACGGGTTCAGCGGCTCACCGCTTTCAATCCGGCCCATAACAAAGAACGGCGCGCCCAGCGCGGCCTGGTCGGTCTCAAGAAACAAGGCTTCCGGCACGGGCAGATCACGCTGACCGTACGCGCTCTTGATCGCCGCAAACTCAACCCGGCGCTCGGTATCGATCAGACTGTCTGGCGGATCCCGTCGGAGGATCAGGCCTTTGACCTTCGGTCCCGTCGCATCTTCATAAGCCAGATCAATTGAATAGGTCTGCCGGCTTGCCCCGCCATGGATGCGATGGATGCTGTCCACCCGGGCATTGCGGGCGCCGGGCAGGTGCGCCTCGGCATAGGCGGCGAACTTTTCTGCGAGGTCCGTCTCAAGCATCCAGAACGTCCTCCCAACCGCTCGGCGCATGCGGACCGAGGGCAAGTTGCTCAAGGATGCCAATGCCCTCGCTGCTCTGCCCGCCCGGGCCTTTATGCGTGGCTTTCACGATGGCCTGAATGTGCAAATTGTCGGGTTGCTGCCATGGTAGATTGTCTGGTGTCAGGTCTTCGCGCGTGACGCTGAGATCACCGCGATAAGTCCCGTGCCCCATGCTCGGATGGCCGTAGCCAATGCCCTTCATCATGAATGTCGAGATCGGTTCGTAGGTGACTTCATGTGCGCGGCCTTCTCCATCTTCCACGTGCAGAGTGGCGCTGGCTACCCTCCGCGTCCCGTCCCGCCAGGTGACGTCCATTTTGGGACGGTTCAGATGCAGCAATCCGTCATGGTCCGCACCGTCCATGGCAAGCACGGAGCGCGTATTCCACGCACCGCCGGCGCCATCCTCGTTGACATGGAAATAGAGCGACAGGTTCGAAAAGTTGATCGGCGCCCAAAGCCAATAGAATTGAGGGAGTTGCTGCGGCAGAACCGGCTGCTCATCTCGCTGACCAATCGGGCGCACGCCCCAGCTGCGGTCGCGCGTGCCGAGAAAATCCTTCACCCCGATCTGCTCACCATCGACGCTGAGCGTACCTTGCCAATGCCCATTCTGCGTCATCCGCGTGCAATCGATCAGCATGCGGGGTCCCTGACGATGAGTGAATCGTGGCTCTTCGATTGGGAAGTGACGGCCGGTAAACTCGACATCTAGCGCGATGCCTTCGGTTTCCTCCAACCGCAATCTGATCCGCTTCAGGGGCTCTTCCACCGACACGCTCAAGGGTCCGACCCTTGTGTCCATGCGCTCCATTCCAAGCAGGCGCGAGACGTGGATCGATTTCTGCACACCGTCTTTGAGGATCGAGACGGCTCCGTCCATAACGTTCAGATGCGGATAAACGCCGAACGCTGCAGCGAAAAACACCGACCCATCCGCTGAGTATCCGTTGAAGAAAAATCGATCATAAAAATTACGATCGGACCCTGAGAACGCCACCGGCTCGGGCGTTTGATGAATGGGGTATTCGTCACCTTTGGTGAGCATGATCTGGCCTCCCGTGGCGTGATCTCTTTTCGGATCAGCTTGCGTCTGTAGGTTGGCCTTCAAGTTTATTGGGCGTCAATGCCTGCCGGAGGGAAAACATGGCCAGCAAGGTAACCGCCGCGGAGGTCAACGCGTTCTACGATTCCGTCTTCCAGGGCCGAGGCGAGCAAGAACGCGTGCTTGAGGTTCGAGAGAATTATGCGCGTGTGCGCCAACCTGTCGACAAGGGGAATATCCGACCGGGCGGCTACATTAACGGCCCGACGCAAATGGCGATTGCCGATAGTGCCGCCTATATCGCCGTGTTCACCCGAATTGGGATCACCCCGATGGCGCTGACCAGTAATCTCAACATCAATTTCATGCGCCCGTGCATCGGAGACGCGGTCGTGGCCGAGGCGCAGGTCCTGAAACTCGGAAAAACGCTTGCAGTGATCAGCGTTGATATCCGGGCCGAAGGCAGCGACAAGCTCTCCAGCCATGCTGTCGTGAACTATTCGATCCCCGCTGAGGCCGCGTCATGATCACAGCCCTCTCCGCCCTTGCAGGCTTCATCGCCGTCGCGCTTGGCGCGTTCGGAGCCCACGCCCTGGAAAGCGGGTTTGATGAGAAACAGATCGGCTGGTGGCAAACCGCGACGCTCTACCTGCTCGTCCATGCCGCGCTGGCCACCGCGCTCTCTGCAGCCAACGCGGAGCGATACAGTTTCGCTGCGGGGGTCCTCCTGATTGGCGGTTTGCTCTTCGCTGGAACCCTTTATGCGATGGCGCTCGGCGCGCCGCGCTGGTTCGGTGCCATTACGCCAATCGGTGGATTGGCTATGCTCGCAGGCTGGGCTTTGATCGCCTGGGCCGCGCTGAAAGCCTGACCTCG
>JANSXJ010000280.1 GCA_024743015.1 Hyphomonas sp.
CAACGCTTGCAGTTTGCAAACCGGCTGAGCGACGAGCTGGGGATTCCGCAGGTGCAAGACCCGAATGATATGACCAATGAGGCGCTTGCTGAACAGTTGAAGGTTCTGGAAATTCAAGGCGGGTTTGGTCAGGATGCAGATCCCTACACGCTTGCGCCCGGAGCTGTCCGCTATGGCGCTGACAATCAGGTTGTGGCGAGCAATCCGAAGGCGGCAGATCCTGTTGAAATGTGGGAGAGCATCGCGACCCCGCCCGGTCAGGAGGGTGTTTGGCAGCAAAGCAGCACAACCGGTCAATTGCGCCGTGTAGGCGGCGGGGGCACTAGTGTGAGTGTAAGTGTTGGCGCGGACGGCACCCCTTATCAGTCTATCGGTGACGTTCCAGTTGGTCAGCCTGTGCCAGAAAAGCTTTTGGGTGGGATAAGTCTACCTGAAGACATGTATGCTCGTAGGGTTGAAGGTGGTCCCGGTTTTGAATTTGCGCCAATTCCAGGCTCTGCCGCTGAGAGTAAGGTTCAGTCCCGTGAGGACAGCAGTACGATTGATACGCTGATCAATGATTATTCGACGCTGGCGCGTAACAATGCGATCACGTCGAGGCAGAATAGTGCGCTAGAAAATGCGGGCGCTGTCTATAGCGGCAGCTTTTTGGGCCGCGGGCAGGACCGTCTTGGCGGCGATGTGGGCAATATTGATAATTATGAGGCCCGCAGCAACATCGAAGGTCTTTCGATGAATGCCCTCATGAAAATGATCTCGATGTCTGATGTTTCTGCACGAGCAATGGATTCGGATGCTGAGATGCGGGCGTGGCTGACAGCCATTAAATCAGACAACTACGAATCTGCACTTGTGAAACTGCACGTACTTGACCAGAGCTTCGGCAGTGGTCGCGCTCTGCAAGAGGCGTTCGAGAATGGCATCGTTGACCAGCCAACTTATGAGTGGGTCACTCGCCGCGCTGATAGCGATCCATACACACAGAAAATGGCCGCGAAAGCGCAACGCTATGCGTCGCTTGGCGGGTCGATTGACCCAAGCAACATGACCCCGAGTGAGACTGAATCCGCGGGCGATTTGCTTGAATTTATGACCCCAGAAGAACGCGCATTGTTCGAGGGAGGATGATTTGCCACCTGAGCAACAATTGACTCTCGAACAGCAACGCGCCCTTGCTATGGCCCGGGCACGTAAGCGGAAAGCAGAGGCAGCAAATGGAAATCCTACCTCCGGAGAAGGACCAACCACTGAGTCAGTCCAAGGACAACTTGACCAGCTCGCAATGTTTGGAGATCTCGACAAAGCCATCGAAGGAAATCCGGGACGGGCGCTGGCTACGGCTGGGCAAGTCACTAATGCTACTACTTTTGGTAATTATGATCGCCTCATGGGTGGTCTGGACCAGCTATTCTCCAGAGCATCAGGCGAGGATGCTGGAAGCTTTGGGGATTCAGTAGACGCGGTTCGCGCAAACCGTCAGAGCATGCGGGAAATGCACCCTGTAAGTTCTGGTGCTGGCGATGTTGCCGGATTAATCGCGGGCGGGTTTGCCATTGATGATGTGATCCGCGGCGGTGTTGATCGCTCATTGGCTAAGCTCCCGCAAGCCAAAGGCGCTATAGACAAGACCATGCGGTATGGTGCCCGCCTTGGCGGGCTCGCGGGTGACGGACTTGCTCAATATGGAGCCTGGACGCTTGGTGCTCGCGCAGCTAACCGCGAGGCGGAAGAGGGCCGTGATGTAGGTATTCCAGAGCGCTTGGGTATGCTTGACCCCAATGAGGCCGCAATTTCTGCGGCTGCCGGACCATTAATGAGCGGCATGTATCGGGGCGGGCGCGGCGTAGTCACGGGTCGGATGACCCCTAAGAACGTCAGCGGCATGGGCTCCGCCCCTTCCTTGGAAGCCATCGAGGGCATGAAAAACGAGGCCTACAAGCTCGCAGACGATATGGGTGTGACTTACTCGCCCGATGGGTTTGCGGACTTGGTAGCGCGCATTGAGACACGCTTAGCAGATGAAGGTGTTGATTCTGTCCTGCACCAACGCGCTACTCGCAACCTAAAGCGGATTCAAGACCGTGTTGGGGATCAGCCGATTACGATGCAGGAACTTGACCGCATCCGGCAATTTACGCGCCGCGATGTGGTGAACAGCTCGCAGGCAGGGGGTACCCCGGGCGCAAATGATGGCGAAATGCGCCTCGGAATGCTGGTTATCGATGAGATCGATGACTTCATCGAAAACGGCGCTAGTGCCATTGGGCGCAATGGAGAGGAAGGGAGCGAAGCGATCCGCAGGGCGCGCTCTCTGAATACTGTCTGGCGTAAGTCGCAGATGTTGCAGGATGCGTTCGACAACGCCCAATTGCGAGCGGCATCGACCGGCACAGGCGGGAACTTCGAAAATGCGCTTCGTCAGGAGCTGCGCAAGATCCTCCAGAACCCAAAGAAAGTGAGAGGCTTTAACGACGCTGAGCGCAAGATGATGCGCGCCGCCATCGAAGGAAACTCTATCCAGAACATTCAGCGACTGATCGGCAAATTTTCCCCTGAAGGCAACGGATTGATGGGGATGATGGGCGTAGGCGGCACGTTTGCAAATCCCGCATTTGCGGCAGTGCCGATTACTGGCTTTGTTGCCAAACGCCTTGCTGAAAAAGGTGCGAGAAAAGGTTTTGAAGATCTGGATGAAGCTGTGCGCGGTCGCGCCAATGCCTTCAGTCAGCCACCCATGAAGAACATCACTCCCGGCACGGGCGGAGCGGCACCCGCCCCACAAAACGCCTTCAACCCCACCCCTGCGGGCGCAGCAGGGCGAAGCCCAAATGTTTTTACAACATCAACCGGCAATGAGGTCGTGACCAACTCTGGCAAGCTGGCTAATGGTGACACGTTTGTTGATTTCTCAGTCAATGGCTCGCAATACGGTCGAGCAGGAGACTCACCAAATTCCTTGGGCGAAACGAATGAAATTTTGCGCGGTGTTGGTCAGGAAGTGCGCAGAATTATCGCCAATGAGCGCCCGGAGAGGTTGGTAATAGGGGCGCACACAGATCAACAAGAGCGCATTTATCGAGCGCTTTTAGAGCGGGCTGAGATTCCAGGTTACCGGCTTTCCAGAGAAATGTCTCAAGGAGGGCCGATGCTAGTGCTCACTCGTTCTGATAACCCCACCCCTGCGGGCAAGCCAGTAAATCCAGATGAGTTCTTCACGGACTCCCAAAAGGGCTCTGCTGTCATGTCGCCGGAATACCCATCGAACGCAATTGACGACGCCTTGCAGCGCATGGGTACACCAGAAAGCCAGCTTGGTCAGCGCGTTGATGATGGTATTATCGGCCTGCGCCGGACCATGAACGAGTCCGCTGACCAGTTCGAACAAATGGTTGCCAGCAATCCCGGCAAGCAGTCTTACGTGTTCTCACTGCCTGATGATCCCCGTGTAGGGCGAGAAGCCGTCGAGCGGATGCTGAAGTATCGCGACCAGATGCGCTGGGGACCAAGCAAGCGATCCGATACGGTGCTTGTCATGTCTGCCGATGGCGGTGATCTGGCGCTTGTTGATCGCGCGCTGACCAATCGCGGTGGACCATTTGCGACGACAGAGGCCACTCAGGGCGCAGGCGTCAACTGGTTTAGATTAAATGATCTTGCTGATTTTGATGCGGTTCCCGGAAGCGCTAATAACGTGGCAACTCGCGGAAATCGGGGCATCCTCGGAAACCAGCGCGGTAACATCGTTATCGACGGACGCCCTATGCGTCGTCAGGACGCCATGCGCGAGGCCAGAGCAGCGGGTGGTGGCTCATTCCCCACTGAACAACCTGCAGCACCCCCACAGCAGCCCGCAAACGCCTTTGCTGGGCGATCTGGCGGCGTTATGGATAGTCCACTAGTGCCGCTAGGTGTCGCCGGGGGCGCAGGTGTAGGCGGCATGGTCGCATACAATCAAATGCGAGACCGTCCAGAAGCCGCTCCACAAGGTCCAGTTCAAAACGCTTTTGCAAGCCGGATGATGAGCAATGCAAATACCGCGCTGGATGACATCAACACGCGCCGTGAGCAGGGCTTGCCGAAAACACCTGGATTGAAGCCACGGCGTCAAATTGATCGAAATGCAGAGCGCGGTCAGGAGCAGGGCATTCAGGACGCTATCCGAACAGAAAACAGACGGAGTCAAGAATACTGGCAAACCCTTGAGGGTCCTGATCGGGTCCTCTGGAATCAAATCAAGCAGAAGCGCGCGAACGAACTTAAAGTCACACCGGAAGATCGTCGAAATGGTATCCGGGATAAACGCTTGCCTTACAGCTACGAAACGCCTGTCAGCGAGCTTGAGACCGCCCCAATCGAGGTCTTGCTAAACGGTGAATGGATTTCTGAAACTGCTCTCGCAAATGCCAGATAAGCGCGCGCGTAAAGGCAATTAAGAACATCACGAGCGTGACGAACGGGAACAGGATCACGAACTCGACCAGTATTTCCCAAAGTAGCTGCATAGCTGCCAATTCTACTAACACCCCGCAATAAAATCAATCAGGAGGCTATAAATGGCATTACCATCGCCCCGCGTGTTGCGAAGGCTGCTTGATTACGATCCAGAAACGGGAGCACTCACGTGGAAAGCGCGGCCTGCGTGGCTGTTTAAGCAGCGGCCAAATAGCACACGACGACATGCCGCCAACAATTGGAACAGTAGGTTTGCGGGAAAGCCCGCCTTTACCTCTCGTTCCGAGGGCTATTTAAGAGGCACCGTATTTGATCAGCACTTTAAGGCCCACCGGGTAGCTTGGGCGATTCACTTCGGCGCTTGGCCGTCATGTCAAATTGACCATATCAATGGTTCCAGGGACGACAACCGCATAGCCAATCTGCGGGACGTCACCAATGCTGAGAACGCCAAAAACCAACGCGGCAAGCTCACGAACAGCAGTGGTTGCACTGGAGTTTATTGGAATACGGGCGTGCGAAAGTGGCAGGCCTACATCACGGTAAATTACGAGACTAAGTACCTCGGAGTTTATAGCTCTAAGTCCGATGCTGCGGATGCCCG
>JANSXJ010000035.1 GCA_024743015.1 Hyphomonas sp.
AAGGCGGCGGCTATCCGAATGAGGAATTCCCGAACGGCGAGACCGTGTTGGCTGGCCTGACCGAAGCGATCAGTGAAGCAGGTGGCACGCTGATCTTTGACCCGGACGGCACCGCTGACGTCGAAGCAGACGTCGTGATTGCGGTCTATGGCGAGGACCCCTATGCGGAATTCCAGGGCGACGTCGCGAATCTCGACTTCCAGCCCAATGGCTTCGATACATCGCTGCTGGATGCCTATCAGGAAAAAGGCATGAAAACGGTCTCTGTGTTCCTGTCGGGACGCCCGATGTGGACCAATCCCGAAATCAATGCATCCGACGCATTTGTAGCAGCGTGGCTTCCTGGCAGTGAAGGCGGCGGCATTGCCGACATGCTTTTCCAAACAGATCCATCCTTCGATTTCACAGGTCGCCTGTCTTACTCCTGGCCAAAGCTTGCCACGCAGGTTGAGCTGAACGCCGGAAAAGAGCCTTACGATCCGCTTTTTGCGCTCGGCTATGGCCTATCCTATGGCGACGACGGCAATCTCGCGGAAATCTCGGAGGAGTCCGGTCTCGAAGGCGAAACGTCTTCCAACAAAGGTTTGTTCTTTTCCAAAGGGGAATTCCCTGCACCGTGGGAGCTCATCAGATACGGCTCACCAGTCAGCTCACTACCGTTTGAATCCGCCGGCCTGATCGTCACAGCATATGACAAGGCGGCCCAGGAAGACTCTCTTCGCGTCACCTTCAAGACAGGTGAGGAGAATTTCGAGATTGCTTCGAGCTACCCGGTCGATCTGTCGCGCGAAGCGAATGGCGCGATGGAACTGGTATTCGATGCCATAAGCTTGGAAGGCGATGGCAGTGTTGGTGTGGGGATGCGTTGCGACGCCGCCGATTGCGAGCGTTTCTTGCCTGTTTCCCTGTCTGATGATTGGGCTGAAGTCCGCCTCAGCCTATCCTGTTTCGCCGACGCAGGCGCGGATATGGCGATCATCAAAGGGGCTTTGTTAGTCTCCGGTAGCGAAGGCCAAGCCATCGGTATTTCTGATGTTCGTCTCGAAGAAGATCAGGACGCTGCCGCCAATTGCGGTTAGATCTCAAACCTTTTCGGCCTCGCTTCGGCGGGGCCGACTTGTTTTTGAGCGAATACTTGAAAAAGACCATGTCACCAACTTTTCGCTTGTATCGTAAAAGTTGTGTAGGATATATCCTGTAACCAGGAGCGGCAGAGCCGCAAAGAGTCTGAATAATCCCTCATGAATAAGAAATCAGCTGCTACGATCAAAGAAGTCGCAGAACTCGCGCGAGTGTCGCAAATGACCGTATCGCGTGTCTTAAACGATCAGACTGCGGTTCGCGACACGACCCGGAAACGCGTGCAGGCGGCGATCAGGCAGCTGAATTATCGCCCCAATATCATGGCGCGAAATCTGGCTGGCCGAACAGGTTTGTTTATCGGATTGATCTATCGAAACCCCAGCTATGGGTATCTCAGCGAATTCCTGCTGGGGGCGCTCGATACCTGCCGGAAACTCGGCCACTACCTCATCGTCGAGGAGCCGCTCGTCGATGATAACATGGTCGACCTTGAGCAAATCGAAAAACGGTTCCTGGACACCAGTATCCAGGCATTGATCGTCGTGCCGCCCCTCTCGGATGATCCGAAGCTCATCGACACGCTTGAACGCACCGGAATCTCATTTGTCTGTGTCAGCCCGAAACTGGATGGCTATACCGGACCAAGCGTTCGCATGATGGACCGCGCCGCCGCCAAGGACATGACGAACTATTTGCTGGATCTCGGCCACAAGCGGATTGCGTTGATCACGGGCGCACCGGATCACAAATCAAGCCAATTGCGGTTCGATGGCTATAAGGAGGCTTGCGAAGCCGCGGGCATTCCGATCGATGACAGCATCATTGAACGCGGCGATTTCACCTATGTCTCCGGCATCCGAGCAACGGCAAAGCTACTCGCATTGGACCATCCACCGAGCGCGATCTTCGCCTGTAATGACGACATGGCGGCAGGTGCCATTGCAGCAGCTCACCAGGCTGGCTTGCGTGTACCGGAAGATATTTCCGTTGTCGGCTTCGACGACACGCAAAACGCGTCTGCCATGTGGCCTCCGCTAACCACGATCCGGCAACCGATCCGGGATATGGCGCGTTGCGCGATCGAGTTTCTAGGTCGAAAAACGCCAACCTCGCAAACAGAATCAATCAACCAGACGCTCGATTACGAACTGGTCGTCAGAGAATCTGCCGGTCCTCCAAAATCCTGATTGTTCTATTGTCAGACGAACCGGTTCAACAGATTCTCGAGCATCTCTTGCCGGCCTGAACGCGGCTGTGGATCAATCCCGCCCGCCTCAACTTTCGCGGCGATCTGTTCCAGGGACGCGTCCTGCATTATCCATTTGCCGAGCTGATCATCCCAGCCGGCATATCGATCCTTGAGAAACGCCTCGTAAGTGCCGTCATTCAGCATCGCTTCGGCCGCGAGCAATCCCCGCGCCAGCGCATCCACGCCGCCGATATGTCCATAAAAGAGGTCAGACGCGTCGATGCTCTGCCGTCGTACTTTGGAGTCAAAATTGAAACCGCCCGTTTTAAATCCACCATTCTTGACGATGTGGATCATGGAGCGCGTGATATCCAGCGGCTCCATCCAGAACTGGTCGGTATCCCAACCATTTTGTGGATCACCACGATTTGCATCCACGGATCCGAAGATCCCATGCGTGAACGCCATCGCGATCTCGTGATCCATTGAATTTCCAGCCAGCGTGGCATGATTGGTTTCGAGATTGACCTTCACATCATCGAGCAGGTCATACCGGCTGAGAAATCCGTAAACGGTTTGCGTATCTCTGTCATATTGGTGCTTGGTCGGCTCATGCGGTTTGGGCTCGATGAGAAGAGGCCCCTTGAACCCAATCTTGTGCTTGTGTTCGACGGCAAGTGAGAGCATCCGACCCAGCTGGTCCAGCTCGCGAGTCGTGTCTGTATTGAGCAGTGTGTCATAGCCTTCGCGGCCGCCCCAAAGGACATAATTCTCGCCACCGAGCCGGTGGGTGGCTTCAAGCGCCTGGCGAATCTGCGTCGCAGCGCAGGCAAAAACTTCAGGATCCGGATTCGTCGACGCTCCGGCCATGTAGCGCGGATGCGAGAATACATTGGCCGTCCCCCAAAGGAGCTTCACACCCGTTCGCTCCATCTGCGCCTGGATTGGATCGAGAATACGAGCAAAATTCTCGGTGTGCTCGACCATATTCTCTGCCGGCGCCATGACATCAACATCGTGGAACGCAAAAAAAGGCCAGCCCAACCGCGTGAAGAACTCAAAAGCAATTTCGAGTTTCGCTTCGGCCATGGCCTGCCCCTCGAGCGCATGCCAAGGTCGATTGAACGTCCCGGCTCCGAAAACATCGAACCCATCCCAACAGAACGTGTGCCAGTAGCAGGCAGAGGGTCGCAAATGGTCTTCCATTCGCTTTCCGAGGACCAGCCGATCCGCATCATAATGCCGATACGCCAACGGATTGTCCGTGTCTGGTCCCTCATAAGAGATGGGGTCTATTCCGTCATAAAATCCGGCTGCGTCGAACATGGGCATGCGTCCTTCAATTCAAGTCTTTTGTTCTAGCGTAGAGTTTGCGGTATCGCGCGAGTTTTTCGCTCATTATCTCAACGTCACGCGGAACTGGCTCCACGATGTGCTCAATTTCTGGTGCCGCAAACGAGGCTTTTCTCTCACCGTTCGCGGCCATTTGCGCAAGCCGGGCCGCGCCTAGCGCAGGCCCGACATCCGCATACTTTCGATAGACCAGCGGTCGCGATAAGGCTGCCGAAAGAATACGCCCCCAATAGGCTGAGCGTGAGCCACCGCCAATCACGGTAATCGTTTCGATGGCCGTACCCGATGACAAGGCGTCGAGCCCATCAGCGAACCCGTGCGCTACCCCTTCCAGAACGGCTTGGGCAATATCGGACGGACCGCTATCGTGGGTCATTCCAAACAGCAGACCGGTTGCATTCGGGTCATTGTGCGGTGTGCGTTCTCCAGACAGATATGGCAGGAAAGTCGGTGTAGCCGCGCCAAACCTGTCGGCGCGCTCGGCATCTGCGATGAGCTGTTCAGCCGATGCCGCCCCGGTCAGGCGAACCGCCCAATCCACGCAGCTCGCCGCTGAAAGCATCACGGCCATTTGGTGCCAGAGGGTCGGCAAGGCGTGACAGAACGTATGCACGCCATTTTGGACGTCTGGCTGGTAAGACGTATTTGCGGTGAACAAAACGCCGGAGGTTCCGAGCGACAGGAACGTATCGCCCGGTGCGATTATCCCAGCCCCCACAGCCCCTGCCGCATTGTCTCCCCCGCCCGCCGCGACCGGCGTGCCCTCAGGAAGCCCCCACGCCGCGGCAACGCTGTTCAAGACCTCGCCGGTGATCTCACATCCCTCGAACAGTTTCGGCATGTGCTCACGCGAGAGACCGCAAGCCTCCAGCAAGCGATCGGACCAGTCCCGAGCCCCGACAGCCATCCATAATGTACCCGCGGCGTCTGACATGTCCGATGCGTAGTCACCGGTCATTCGGAGACGGACATAATCCTTGGGTAACAAAACTTTGGCGACTTTCGCAAAAGTCGCAGGCTCATGCTCAGCCAGCCAGACGAGCTTGGGAGCCGTAAACCCGGGCATGGCCAGATTACCTGCAATATCATGCAAGTCAGAGACGCGCTCTTCCAGTATCGCGCATTGCTCGTGACTGCGCCCATCGTTCCAAAGAATCGCGGGGCGGATCGGATCGTCATTCTCATCGAGCAGCGTAGCACCATGCATTTGCCCGGACAGGCCTACGGCCTGCACGCGGCTTCGGTCAGACTGAGGAAGCGATAGAACGGCGGCTTGCGTCGCCTCCCACCAATCCCCAGGCTGTTGTTCTGACCAGAGCGGCTGCGGACGAGAAACCGACAGGGGCGCGGTTGCCTGAGCCACCACATCCCCGTCGGGATCCATCAATACCGCTTTTACCCCGGACGTTCCGATATCTATCCCGAGGTACATGTCGGTCGCTGGTTCTTGATCAATCGGTGACGCACGGACCTAATCACTCAGAGGACATTCCTTTGGAGATGGCGTAAAACGGACCAAGTTCGATAGTTTGCTTCGCGAAACCGAAATTGAAACCCATATCGGATTCACTGGTTGGAAAGTCTCTTTCGGCAACGCCCGCAACGCGATACATTTTCCATTCCTCGGTGGGCAGTATTTCCGCGTTTAGCACGGTGTCATATGGCTCAACGTCGCGTCCGATTGCAACGCTGATCTTACCGGTGTCGCTTCGCCGCGCCGGTTTCGCAGCGCGCGCCCAGAAATAAACTTCGATTTCTTCGCCCGCTGAAATGCTCTTATCAAAAGGGGCACGCATTCGGATATCCCATGGCTTGCTGCTCTTCTTGCGCACGCGAAAACTGATCGCCTGCGAGCCGGGAACGCCTTCCGATTCTACAATCGAGACGCTCTTGTTGCCGCCTTCCGGGTTCCATTTGATCGCCATAGGATTGTGGATCAGATCGCCAGGCAAGGCGCCTTGTGTCACTGGCGCAACTTCGAACTGCGGGTCGGCAGAGACAGTCGGTGCGAGCGCTAATGACACGGCCAATGCGCTGCCAGCAATGTACAGGTTTACGGATTTCATTCTTTCTACTCCTCCCATTTCCCGGCACTCCGATTCCGGGTGTTTTCGGCTCATTGCACACGCTTTCACAATCTACGTTTCGCAACAAACATCGTTGATGTTAGCGCTATCATAAACGCGCCGAAGTGACCATCCCCTGACTGGGAATGATCACGACTTTTGTAGTTGGAATATGGCAGCTTCGAGGCCTGTCCTGCCTATTGCAGGCTAACCTCGCCATTGATCGCTTTCGACAAGTGATCGATACGATCGACGATCTCTTGTTTGGCTTCGCAATCCCGGCACCGCTTCAGAATGCCCTCCATTTTCTGGAGTTCGGATTTTGCTTTATTTGTGTCGCCGGTCAGGAGTTTGATCAATCCGATCTTGTAGTGTGCATCATACAAAATCCGGCTCGAAGCTGTTGCCTTTTCGAAGCTTCTCAAAGCCTCGTTTGTTTTACCGAGCTGGATCTGAGACAAGCCTGCAAAGTAGAGCTGCCTTCCTCGCGCATCGCAGGTTCGATCATAGGTGTTGCGCAGATTACGCGCCGCGACGCCGTCTGTGGCGGCCACACCGGTTGGCGTCGTTTGTCCAGAGCCCGCATTTGCTCCCCGTGACGATGCACCCGAGTCAACACCCGCGGCGTTCGTGAAGACTTCCGCGCGTTGTGCGTTGATCTGCGCATTATCAACCGACGCCCTGACATTGCGCTCACGGCGCAAGGCGCACATGGCATTGTCGAGAAATTCGATCTCTGCGGTTTCATAGTCCCCGGCGCGAAACGCCGCCATGGCCGCATCATTCTGAACCCCGACCACCTCAACCGTATCCAGGACACGATCTTCACTTTCCGATTCGGGGGCTTCGTCCTGTGCTGTTGCGATGGGTGCAGCCAAGCTTATTGCTGTGGCAACAGCGATTGTAGAGAGGAAACGTTTTTTGTTCTTACGCATTTTTACGCCTTTTCTTGTTTATAGTGTCCTCAACTCCCGGGTGTAGCTTACCCGCTCTGACACAACTTGTTAAGGTAGGTTGAGTGATCCTCGAACGCATCGAGGCACTTGTGCATGGTGCGTCGTACCTCTGCCATACGGCGGTCCAGGGCCTCGTCCGACATGAAATCGATCACGGGATGGTATCGTTTTGGTCGGAAGTTTTGCCCCTCAAACACGGCGAACCAACTATTCTCGCTGAACAGTTCGTGATTGTCCCGATACAGGCGACCATTCTCCATATAAATATCGATCCGCTCGCGCAGCGTTTCAGGGATCTCCATCGAGCGAACATAATTCCAGAACGGGCTGTCGGTCCTCTGGGTCGCATAGTAGTGCAAGATCAGAAAGTCCCGGACCTGCTCGAACTCCAATTGGGTTTTGTAGTTGAAATGGTCGATATCTTTCTGGTTGAAATGCTTATCCGGGAAATAGGTCAGCAAGCGCGCGACCGCAGATTGAATGAGGTGGATGGAGGTCGACTCCAATGGCTCCAGGAACCCGGCGGATAATCCGAGCGCCACGACATTCTTGTTCCAGGTCTTTTTTCGAATGCCGGTGGTGAAGCGAAGGAATTTCGGCTCTCCCATGGGCGCGCCATCCAAGCCAGACTTCAGCTGCGCATAGGCCTCATCGTCACTGATATAGTCACTGCAATATACATGGCCGTTTCCAATCCTGTTTTGCAGCGGAATGCGCCATTGCCACCCGGCTTTATGCGCGGTCGCCCGCGTATATGGAATCGGTGGCCCATCCGACTCGCATCCTTGAGCGACAGCGCGGTTACACGGCAGATAATGCGACCAGTCGTCATACCCGCTCTCTAGCGCCTGTTCGATCAGCAATCCTCGGAACCCTGAGCAATCGATGAACAGGTCACCGGCGACCTCCTCGCCTGATTCCAGTACAACACTCTCAACAAAGCCGTCTTCGGCGCGCTTTCTGGCATCGACAATCTTGCCTTCTATCCTCTGAACGCCCCGCGATTCTGCGACTCCGCGCATGTATTTCGCATAAAGCGCAGCATCGAACTGAAATGCGTACTCGATTGTGCTGAGCGGTGAGCCTCTAAGCTCAGGTTTCGGATGAGTGAACTTGTTTTGCTTGGCGCCCAGACAGTGGAGATTGTACTCGTCGATTGGAGCGGCTCCTTCACGCATGGCATGGCGAAGCCAGAAATGATGGAAGTGAACGCCTTCCATATTCACGCCATAGGGACTGAAGGAATGGAAGTATCGTTCGCCCACCTGCCCCCAGTTTACAAACTCAATTCCGGCTTTGAACGTCGCGTTGGTTTTCCGCAGAAAATCGTTCTCATTCAAATTCAGAAGCTGGTTGAAGTACCGGATGTGCGGAATGGTGGCCTCTCCGACGCCAACCGTTCCGATTTGCTCCGACTCAACGAGGCGAATTCGGATCTGAGGATTTCGCAGCATGATAGCCAATGCCGAAGCCGCCATCCAGCCGGCGGTTCCGCCCCCTACGATCACAATGTCTTTGATATTCTTGTCGTGCATCTCTGTTTTCCTAGTCGCGCATCGCTGGCGCGTATCTGTTCAGGAACGCCTGGTGCGTTTCCATTTTCGTAACTGCGTTGTTCATGGCTGCCTTCATCGATCCCAGGCTGCGCCCGATCTGTTCGGCGGGAACGCCCTCCACAATCGGATCCGTGGTTTTCGGGAGAATGTTCTGTCCAAGTAAAACGGCGACCCAGCTCGGCTTAGAAAACAGTTCGTCTTCATAGCGGAACACGCGCCCGGCTTCGCGGAAAAGCTCGATCTTGCGGGTAAGCGAGTCCGGAATACTCATCGTCCGGCAATAGTTCCAAAATTCGCTATCGTCGCGCTCGGTGGCCTTGTAGTGGAGGATAATGAAGTCGCGCACCTGTTCAAATTTCTGGGTGAGCTGTCGATTGTATTCATCGCGAATGGCGGTCGGCATATCCTTGCTCGGGAACAAGGAGATGAATTTGCTGATACCTTCCTGAATCAGGTAGAGCGAGGTCGACTCCAAGGGCTCGAGAAATCCTCCGGACAGGCCGATGGCAATACAGTTCTTGTCCCAAAAACGGGTACGGCATCCGGTTCTGAATCGAATCTTTCGCGGCGAACCGAGGGCCGGCCCATCCAGATCGGCAAGCAGGCTTTCAATCGCTGCCTCATCGTCCATCAGCGAGCTGCAATAAATATGACCGTTGCCGGTGCGATGCTGTGTGGGAATTCGCCATTGCCACCCGGCCGTCTTCGCGGTGGACTTCGTGTATGGCAACAGGTCGCCTGTGCGCTCACACGCGACGGCCTGCGCGGTGTCGCAGGGCAGCCAGTGCGCCCAGTCTTCATAATCCACTCCGAGCGCATCGCCCAGCAGGAGCGCGCGAAAGCCCGAGCAATCGAAGAACAGATCACCGCGCAAATGTGATCCATCCTCTAGTTTCACATCCGAGACGTATCCGGTCTCGCCATTCAGATTGACCTCAACAACCTTACCCTCGACGCGTGTCACGCCGCGCTGTTCGGCATAGGTGCGCAGGAACCTGGCATATGCTGTTGCATCGAAATGATAGGCATAACGTAATTGAGAAAGAACCGAACGCGGATCATTTGTCGGCATTGCAAATTTGCCAGCGCGAGATGCAACTGCGCTGAGGCTGAACTCTTCGATCGAGCTGCCGGGATTATCGCGTTTGAAACGCATCCAATACTGGTGGAAATCGATCCCCTGCATATCGACGCCATGCTCCCCGAATGGATGGAAGTAGGTGTCGCCTATTCGGCCCCAATTATTGAATTCGATACCGAGTTTGAACGTGCCATTGGTGGCGCGGAGGAATTCTGATTCCTGAATGCCCAGTATTGCGTTGAAATTGATGATATCGGGGATTGTCGCTTCGCCGACACCGACGGTTCCAATCTCCTCAGATTCAATCAGGGTGATTTTGACCGAACGCGGGTCGAGTAAACTCGACAAAGCCGCAGCCGTCATCCAGCCAGCAGACCCGCCGCCAACAATGACAATTGATGTCACGCGATTGTTCGCTGCCTCATCCATGTTTCTGCTTCTCAAGATACTTTTTCATATTGGTCATATACACATGGTGAGGCGGCATTTTGGAAACCACTTGGGCAACCGCTCGCTCGATCCCCTCCAGCTGCTGCGTGACAGCCGCTCGATCAATGCCGTCGACCTGCCGATCATATCGCTCTGGCTTTACGCCCATCCCATTCAGCAAGATCGCCCAATCTTCTTCGTTAAACGGTTCGAGATCGTAGCGAACCAGGATTCCGCGGCTTTTGAATTGGGCGAGCTTTCTTCGAAGCTTCTCACCAATCGGCTCGGCCACCGCATCCCGCCAGTATTGAGTTTCCGGCACGTTTTCCACCGCGAACAAAGCCCGCTGAAACGCGGTGGCATGGCCGATATCATCTTTAAATCGACGATTGTATTCGCGCGCTTCCACTCTGTGATCGGCAGTGACCGGGATCAGATCGAGCGCGCGCTCAATGTCTCGCTGCAACAGCATCATTGGCGCAGGCGTGAGGGGCTCCACGCCCCAGGCTGCATGACCGATCGAGACACAGTTTCCGACCCATGCCTGTTCCAGATTCCCGGTCATAAACTCAAATGTTGCGGTGTCTTGAGGAGCGCTTGGGTGCGTGATCGACAGGACGTCCGTTCGTCCTTGCAACGGTGTGTTCGAGGTCCAGCCATGATCACGGGCGGCGAGTGATCGGTATGCAGCGCCCAATTGCACGCCTTCCTGTTGCGTGAAGGACGCGCGCAGTTCTCGCACTTTCTCAAACGAAGCCCCCAGGGCGCTCGCGAGCCGACGCTCGTCTTCTGAGCAATCGATGAAAAGATCTGCCTCAAGCTCGCGGCCACTCTCAAGCACCAGCGCGGAAATCTTTCTCTCTGCGACTTGCACCTCACGCAGGCGCTCCGCCATAATTTCAATACCTTGTACCGCATTCCTCTGGGACAAGTGTGCCGCCAATTCAGCAACAGAAAACTGGTACCCGTATTCAGCGCGCGACAGTGGATGCCTGGGATCCTCCGGTGGGTGCGCGAACACCCCTTTTGCGGCTGCCCGCGCGGATATCAGATACGGCTCGAGTGTTGCCCCGCGCTCGGTCAGGAAGTGCTGGAACGGCACGCCTGAAATCAGTGGTAAGGGTAAATGATAAGTCTGCATCCAGGACGGCGACCTGGATGGCCAATCAGTAAACCGGGTTCCAAGTGAAAACGCCGATTGCGTGCGCAACATCAAAGTCGGTTCATCGAGCCCTACGGACTCAAAGAGATTATGGGCTGTTGGCGCTGAGACGCTGCCATAGAGCGCATCCGACTCAGCTGTCTGATTCGAAGCCACAATGACGATACGCGCAGCACGGCCCAGGCTACCAGCAAATGCGGCAGCGGTCAGGTGCGCGGCGAAACCGCCGCCGTAAATTACAATCGTGCGAAAAGGGCTGGTCATCGGGTTGATCACGTTCCTGTTGCGTCTCTGCGGCCTGCTGCCAACCGCGCTGATTCCGATTCGGCACCATAGCGTGTCAGGAAGGTGTGTTGCTCCGGCGTTGCCTCTACCGCTCGGTAGTTTTCACGTTGAATACGCTCCAGTTTCGCCATCGCGTCAGTGTCGGCAAACCGATCCGCCCGTGGATCGTATCCGTTCGGGACGAGATTCTGTCCGAGCATGACCGCGATCCAGCTGGGTGGAAGAAACACGCCGATTTCGTACTTCAGAATATAACCACGAGTCAGCCAGGCCTCGAGCTTTTCGTTCAGGCTATCGGGCAATTTCATGTTGCGAAAGTATCGCCACATCTCGCTGTCATCGCGCTGCGTCGCGACATAGTGCAAGAGCAGGAAATCTCTGACCCGCTCAAAATTCAACGCCATCCGGTCATTGTACTCTTCGCGATCCAACGCGTTGATCCTGCCATCCGGAAAGAGCTCAACCAAGGCGGTAATCCCTTCCTGGATCAGGTGAATCGATGTCGACTCCAATGGTTCCAGAAAGCCTCCTGAGAGGCCGATGCAAACCACATTCTGGTTCCAGAATTTCCGACGGCGCCCGGTCTTGAAATATAACTGTTTGGGATCGGCGAGCGCCGGACCTTCCAGCGTGCTCATCAATTGCTCTGTCGCTTCGTCATCTGAAATGAACTCACTCCAATAGACGTGCCCGTTCCCGGTGCGATGCTGCAAGGGGATGCGCCATTGCCAACCAGCAGTGCGCGCCGTCGCACGCGTATAAGGAAGCAAGGACCCACGCGACTCGCTCGGAACCGCCACCGCGCGATTGCATGGCAGCCAGTTACTCCAATCGTCATATCCTGTTTCTAGCAGTTGCTCGATCAGGACGCCGCGAAAGCCAGAGCAGTCGACGTAAAAATCGGCCTCAATCTCGCGGCCATCCTCAAGCGTAATTTTGGAGACGTCTCCGCTATTCGGATCGCGAGTCGCGCCTGTCACTTTGCCTTCAGTTCGGCGAACCCCTCGGCTTTCGCTATAAGACCGCAAAAACTTGGCATAGAGGCTGGAATCGAACTGATACGCATACCCGAAGTTCGACCCAATCTTGTTCGTGTCCGGGCCAGGTATTTGAAACTTGCCCCGCTCTGCGGCAACAACCGGATAAGAATATTCATCCAGTCGCGGCACCTTTTTGTCTGCGTTGAGCTTCAACCAAAGCTGGTGAAAATCCAAATCACCTACCGGGAACCCGTAATCGCCAAATGGGTGGACATAATGATCACCCAATTGGCCCCAATCGCAAAATTCGATTCCTAGTTTGAACGTGGCATGAGTTGATTTCATGAACTCGCGTTCGTCGATTCCCAGTGTCTGATTAAAAAACCGAATGTGTGGCAAAGTTGCCTCACCCACGCCGATCGTGCCGATTTGATCCGACTCAACCAGTTCGATATCGAGACCTAATGCGTTGAATTTATTGGAAAGTGCCGCCGCCGTCATCCAACCAGCGGTCCCTCCACCAAGGATACAGATCTTCCGCATCTTGTTCACGTCGCAACCCTCATCCTGCCTCAACATATCACTTTTATGACTCTTCTCTTGCCATCAAGGAAGAAAAAATGATAGCGCTATCAATTCGAGACACAGCTGACGGTCAATAGAAGAAACCACAGCGTGTCAGGGAGGAAACCAGCGCCACTTAAAGGTGTGGCGCATGTTCAGGGAAGATAACCGATAAATCACGAGTTATCCGTGAATGAGGCACTGGCACAAATTCGCCACGCTCAGACACGGACATAAAAACCGACATCCAATCACCGGTTTTTTTATCAAGATCACTGAATTCGATTGAGGGAGATACATCAGTGAAATCGAAGTTGAAGATCGGCCGCAAAGGGCCAAACAAACTCACGCTTCTGGGAACGACGGCACTGTTCGCAGCGTTCGGCGCGCAATCCGCGTGGGCGCAAGCTGACGATCAGGCCGAAGACGCTCAGGTTGAAAATGTTAGCGATAACACAACCGACGAAGAGGCCCGCCAGGACGTTATTGTCGTCCAGGGTGTCCGAGGCGCGCTGCAGACGGCGCGGAACCTGAAGCGGGATTCGGACACGTTCGTGGATTCGATCACGGCGTCAGACGTGTCCCAGCTCCCCGACCTTTCTGTTGCTGAAGCGCTTGCGCGCGTTCCAGGCGTTGTGACTCAGCGCTTTGAGTTGGGTGGCAGTGACGGCGACTTCCCGTCCCCTGAAGGCTCGGGTAACATTATCCGCGGTCTGCAATATGTCCGCTCAGAGTTTAACGGACGCGATGCATTCTCCGCCAATGGTGGTCGCGCATTGGAATGGGCAAGTATTCCACCGGAATTGATCGGTGCGGTCGACGTCTTCAAGAACCAACGTGCAGACATGATCGAAGGCGGCATTTCAGGTGTCGTGAACCTTCGCACGCTTGAGCCGTTTGATCGTGATGGGCTTGTTGCCGTTGCGATCGCTGATGGCACGTATACCGACCTGGCGGAAGAGTGGAGCCCCGGCTTCAGCGCCGTGCTCGGAAATCGTTGGGAGACTGATTCTGGCGAGTTTGGTCTTCTCGGATCTTTTTCAACATCTGAACTCAATTCAGCCATTCACGGCTTCCAGTATGGACCGCTATTGGCGCTCGACAACCAGTTCAATCCAGGTTCGACCATCGCGCTCCCAGGCGGCTGGCAAGCGCGTGACGTTGAATTTCAACGCGAACGTGACAGTTACTATCTGGCCGGCCAATGGCGCGCTCCGGATGGCAATACCGAGCTGACCGTGAAAGCGGTTCGGGTCGAAAACGCAACCCAATCAGACGAACGCACTTTTGAGTTCTTTACAGATGCGGAATCGTTCCAGAATTGGGAGTTTCTGGGTCTAGGATCGGGCTTCAATCTGCGCCCATTTACCTCCGACGGCATTTCATCATGTAACGGATCCAACGAAGCACTCGTCGGCCCCCCAGGGTTCTGCGAAATTACGACTCCGGTAGATGGTAGTCTCTTTGATCGCGGTGTTGTCTCGAATGGCTTGCGCGACTGGTTGGGGGACAGCGCGACCGGCACAGGCAGCCTCGGAACACCGTTCCAGTCTCTCGCCGTTTATGAAGCCCGCGAATCGGTTACCCAGGACATCAGCGCGAACCTGAAATGGCGCGCAAATGATCAGTGGTTCTTCGAATTCGACACCCATTACACAGAAGCCGAGGCAACCCTGGATCGTCTCTGGAACGGTGGCAATCACTTTGGCGACTACGCCTTTGACTTCACCGACCCGATGAACCCTGCCGTCTCACTGTTCCAAACCGGAACGCAGCTGCAGTCATGGGTTCCGCGAGGCGGCCAGCCCAATGTCGCGCCAACTTCTTTTGCTGATCCGAACACAGCCTACATTCTGTACGCTGCGGACCAGTTTGAAGATAATACCGGCGATCTGTTTGCCATTCGCGGCGACGCTGAATACGAATTCGAAAACGAAGGATGGTTCGACTCGGTTAAATTCGGCGCGCGATTCTCGGAACGCGAGCAGGTCAATCGCTCTGCTGGCCTGAATTGGGGCGGGATTGCGCCGCCTTGGAGCGGCGGCTACCTCCCTTATGCGAACCGTTCAGATCCGGATGCGTTCGAAGTCTTTGATTTTTCTGACTTCCAGCGAGGCGGTGTCTTTGTTGGCGACGACACGAGTGTTGTGTTCCCATCGCGCACCCAAATGCAAAACTATGATGCATTCCTAGAGTCTCTGCTGAACGAGCCACTCATTCCGAACTTCGTGAACAGCGAAGGAAATGTTCAAATCGGAGAATGGACGCCGCTCAAACAAAACGGCGTGATTGACTATGCAAATCGTGGCGTGGACGGTCTTGTCAATGAGCAGACAACTAATCTGTACGGAATGGTCAAGTTCGGAGAGGAATTCGAAAATGGCCAAGCATTGTCGGGTAATTTCGGCGTACGGTATGTCAGCACCGAAATCTCAGGCGGAGGCATCCAGAGTTACGGCGAGTTTGCTGAAATTCAGCCAGGAGATGATCCGGCGTCAAATCCACGTACGTATCTGCCTGAACTGGCAGCTTACCTAGATGTAGCAAACGAATCCCTCACAATCGATAATGAGTACGAGTACTGGTTGCCATCTCTGAATGTGAAGTGGGATCTGACAGACGAGATGTTGATCCGCTTCGCGGCCAGCCAGTCCATCACGCCGCCTAACATCGACCAGCTGAATGCAAGCCGAAATCAGCGCGGAGTCCTGAGCTTCCAAACTGATCCGAACCCAGCACCTGGATCTGCGGCCGGTGTGATCGACATTGTTCCGAACGAGATTCGAATTGAAGGTGGGAATCCAACCCTGTCCCCAATCGAAGCGACTAACATTGATCTGTCGTTCGAATGGTACTTCGGCGACGATGGTCAGTTCACGGTGTCTGCTTTCTACAAAGATATCAAAGATATCATTGTATATGGCGAGACGAATGTGGGAACGATTGTCCTCGACGGTTATACCATTCCGATCACGTTTGCCGGCAACACAAACCTCAATGACGGCAAGGTCCAGGGTGTCGAGTTTGCTTACCAGCAATTCTATACCGACCTTCCTGGGATATTCGGAAATCTGGGTCTGCAAGCGAACTTGACCCTGCTGGAATCCGAAGCCACGGCTCTTCCACCATTCACTGACGGCGATGGCGATGGATTCCCTGATGATCCAACAACTGTGCTTCGGTATGGTATCGACGAGCTCTTGGGTTTGTCTGACATTTCAGGCAACCTGATCGGCATCTACCAAGATGATCGTTTTGAGGCTCGCCTCGCATATAACTGGCGGTCTGATTACTTCAGCTCTTATCGCGACTTCGTGTCAGGGAATCCGATCATTCAGGAAGAGATTGGCTTCCTTGATGCCTCGTTCAAATGGGACATCACGGATCAGGTTCAGCTCGGCGTGCTGGGGGCCAACCTGCTCGATACGAAAGCGTTTGCGAGCCAGCAGGTCGACCAGTCCGGTCAGCGCTATGCGCGGTCCAGCTTCGTCAATGACCGTCGCTTCGAAGTGTCGTTGCGATACGCCTTCTAATCATGAGTGCCGGCGAAAGCCGGCTCTCAAAAACACTCCAGGGAGGCCCTTACCGGCCTCCCTTTTTCTTTTGGAGAGGCCAAAGATCAGAAGCGGCGTTTCAGGTTTGCGATAACCTTGGAAAGCGTCAGCATTTCCGAAGACTGATCACCGAAGCGGCCCGCCATTTCAGCTCTTAGATTGATGAGGTCGAAAAGGATTTCCCGGTCTTCGACGCGGCGAACCCGGCTTTCGATCCAGCCGACGCAGACAAGGCGCTCACCCGATGTGACTTCGGCGACCTGATGCAGGCTCGATGAGGGATAGAGGACGAGATCACCCGCATCTGGTTTCAGAGATTGTGTCTGTCCGGCATGCTCGATAACCAACTCGCCGCCTTCATAGGCTTCTGACGGAGACAGGAACAGCGTAAAGGAAAGGTCGGTTCTGAGACTGCCCTCTCCCGTCCGTCCAACCCGCATGAAGGGATTGTCGACGTGCATCCCATATCCGCCGCCTTTACTCGTCTTGCTAACAAGGATGGACGAAAACTTGTTCGGTTGCGCCGCCGCGCGCAGGATCGGATGCGCGGAAATGGCGTCAAACAGGATCTGCTCGACTTTTGGACCGATCGATTGGGTCAAATCAGCTTGCTGATTGCGTTTGACCTGAGCGGCCACGCGGCCGGCAGTTTCTACGCCATCTTTCCAGACCAGCGCACCAAGCAATCCGTTCAACAGCTCCCTCTGATCGGCGTCGAGCACCTCGGCGATTGAAATAAGCATGTTTCCCT
>JANSXJ010000353.1 GCA_024743015.1 Hyphomonas sp.
GGAGCCTTGAACCGATGAGCGATCTCCAATCTCTCGCAGAAACCGCAAAAGCCTGGCCGTTTGAACAAGCGCGCGCCTTGCTGAAACGCCTGCGCAATATGGAGAAACAGGGCAAACCGAAACAAGGACCGGTCGTGTTCGAAACCGGTTATGGCCCGTCAGGCCTGCCGCATATCGGCACGTTCGGCGAAGTCGTGCGTACGACGATGGTCAAGCAAGCCTTCGAGGCGCTGACCGGCGGCGATTATGAGACCCGGCTGATTTGTATTTCGGATGATATGGACGGCATGCGCAAAGTCCCGCCAACGGTTCCGAACCCGGAAGCGCTTGAACCCTATTTGCAGCAACCGCTGACCGCTGTGCCGGATCCATTTGGTACCCATGAGAGCTATGGCGCGCATATGGGGGCGCGGCTGTGCGCGTTTCTCGACGGTTTTGGCTTCGATTATGAATTCCTCTCCGCGACCGAATGCTACAAGAATGGCACGTTCGATCCGATGTTGTTGCGCGCGCTGGAGAAGTTCGACGACATCATGGCGGTGATGCTGCCGACGCTCGGCGCAGAGCGTCAGGCGACCTATTCGCCTTTTCTTCCCATCTCGCCGACCACCGGCCGCGTGCTCTACGTGCCTATGAAAGCCACCGACGCGAAAGCCGGAACCATCACGTTCGAGGATGAAGACGGGACCGACGTGACCTTGCCTGTCACAGGCGGGCACGCCAAACTGCAATGGAAGCCTGATTTCGGTATGCGCTGGGCCGCCCTCGGCGTCGATTTCGAGATGTTCGGCAAGGACCATCAGGATAATGCGCCGATCTATTCGAAGATCTGCCGTATCCTCGGCGTGCAACCGCCGCAGCAATATGTCTATGAGCTGTTCCTGGATGAGCAAGGCACCAAGATCTCCAAAACCAAAGGCAATGGGATCGCGGTTGAAGAGTGGCTGAAATATGCGCCGCAGGAGAGCCTCTCTCTGTATCAGTTCCAGAAGCCGCGCGTGGCGAAGAAGCTCTATTTCGACGTCATTCCGAAAGCCGTCGATGAGTATCTGACCTTCCTCGAAAAGTTCCCGGACGAAGAGCCCAAGCGCCAGGTCGAGAACCCGGTCTGGCACATTCATGGGGGCGCACCGCCAGAAGAGACCTCGCCTGTCAGCTTCGCACTCTTGCTCAACCTGGTGAGCGTGGCCAATGCGGAAAACCGCGAGCAGCTTTGGGGCTATATCTCTCGCTATGCACCCGGTGCGTCTGCGGAGACTCACCCGCTGCTCGACCGGCTCGCCGGATATGCGATGGCCTATTATCGCGACTTTGTGGAGCCGACGAAATCCTACCGCGCGCCCGATGATCAGGAACGCGCAGCGATGGCGGATCTCGCAACGCGCTTGCGGGCCTGGGATGCGGACGTGGATCAGGGAGAGCTGCAAACGCTCACTTTCACCGTCGGCAAGGAACATGAGTTCGAAAACCTGCGCGGCTGGTTCCAGGCGCTCTACGAGGTCCTCCTCGGCCAAAGCCAGGGCCCCCGCTTTGGTGGCTTCATCGCGCTCTATGGCGTCGATGAGACGGCTAAGCTGATCGAGGACGCGCTTGAACGTTGATGAGTGAGTGCAGAAGGTTTTGCTTGATTAATTGGGGCGGGTTTAGGCCACTCCGATAATGTCCGCTTTCGGCGTCGGAGAGGGCGCTGTGCGTTTCGCGTCATCCTCGACCGCGTAGCGGTCTGAGGATCCATCACCTGAACTTGCTACGTGTGGCTGGGGTCCGAGATGGACCCTCTGACAGCCTATAGCTGTCGAGGGTGACGCAAGTCGCGAGACGATCCCGAACAGCCTCATCCTGAGCTTGTCGAAGGACGAGGCGGGCTTCTCGGAGGCGGCAACGTCCTTCCGGAGACACCTGCGTAGGCAGGTGTCCATGGATGATTGGTGAGCTTTGGTCCCTGGGTCCCTGCCTGCGCAGGGACTGACGGGTATAAGGATTTCAGCAAGAACATCCGCCTTTCCTGACGAAAGTCAGGATCCATGGCAGTCGAGAACCCACTCACCCCCAGCCAGCCGCCACGGACGCCAACTTGCATTGGTGGAGCGGAAAACTCACTGTCCGCCCATCAAGACCGGACGCATCGGAAGAGGTCCCAGGGCACGCCCGAGACAGTCGGGTTGCTAGCTCACAACCCCCGCCAATTCCCCGCACGTCGCGACCAGGCGCTCGATGTCTTGCTCTCGGGACAGGCGGTGGTCGCCATCCTTGATCAGGGAAAAGACCAGATCCTCGCTCGTCAGCGCTTCGACCAGTCGAAACGCGTGCTGCCACGGCACGTCGGGGTCCTGCATGCCCTGGAGGATGCGGATCGGACAGGTCAGATCAATCGGTGCATCCAGGAGCGCCCATTGCTTGCCGTCCTCAATCAAGTCGCGGGTGATCGGGTACGGGTCGCCATAGTCGGAGGGGCGGAGCGTCAGGCCCTGGTCCATGATCTCGGCTTGTTGCTCAGGACTGAACTCAGGCCACATCAGTTCTTGTGTGAAGTCCGGCGCGGGCGCGATCAGGACCATGGCCGCCACTCGACTCTTCAAGGCCAGGGCCGACAGAAGCGCCATCCAGCCACCCATGCTGGAGCCGACCAGAATCACCGCTCCAGAGGTCAGACCCTCAATCGCGGCCAGCGCATCCTCTCGCCAGGCTGAAATAGTGCCGTCTTCGAACGCTCCGCCGGAGACGCCATGACCTGAATAGTCGAAGGCTAAAAAGCCGTGCCCTGCCGCTTTCGCCCAGCTCTCCAGCACAGTCACTTTGGTCCCGGTCATGTCTGACTTGAAACCAGACAACCAGACAAAGGTCAGCCCGGTCGACGGTGCGGAATACCGGTACGCGAGACGGCGTCCTTGCGGTGAAACGAAATCCTTATGCTCCATGCGCACACTCCTCCTCGCCCGGCTTTGCCTTTTCTACTGCAACTGGTTGCGCAGACTGGCAACTTCTTCGTTTCAATGCGCGACCAAATCAGTCACACTCTGCAGATGAGCGAATCTGCGTGGCCAGATCTGAGCGGACAGACGATCCTGCAAGTCATTCCCGACCTGAGCGCGGGCGGGGCCGAGCGCACGACGGTGGAAATGGCCGAAGCGATCACTGGTGCAGGCGGACGCGCGCTTGTCGTCAGCGCTGGCGGACGACTGGAAGCCGCATTGGCTGAAATGGGCGGTGAACTCATCCAGATGAATGCGGCGAGCAAGAACCCGCTGACCATTCGAAAGAATACGCGTCTGATTGAAACCATCGTGGCGGATGAGCGTGTCAGCCTGATCCATGCCCGGTCGAGAGCGCCAGCCTGGAGCGCCTATGTCGCGGCCCGACGAACCGAAACGCCCTTCGTCACGACCTATCACGGCGCCTATAGCGGCCGGACCGGGCTCAAGCGGCGGTATAATTCAGTGATGGCGCGCGGCGATCTGGTGATCGCAAATTCCGAATGGACCGCCGCACATGTCATGGAGACGCATCAGACCCCGCGAGAGCGGATCGTCACCATTCCGCGCGGCGTCGATTTCGCTGCCTTCGACCCGGAACACGTGAGCGATGAACGCGTCCAGACGATCAAACTCGACTGGCAGATCAAGGCCGGTGATGAGCGCCTGATCTTTGTTCTGCCCGGACGGCTGACCAGTTGGAAAGGCCAGTCGCTGGCGATTGATGCCCTTGGCGCGCTGGACGCGGCGGAGCGGGCGCAGATCCACCTGATACTCGCCGGGGACGATCAGGGCCGGAAGGGTTACGTGACCGAACTGGAAGACAAGATCATCCACCACAAGCTCGGCGGAACGGTTTCAATTGTCGGCCACACAGAGGATATGCCTGCGGCTTACATGGCGGCGGATGTCGTCGTTGCACCCTCCACCCGGCCTGAAGCGTTTGGCCGCGTCGCTGCCGAAGCGTCGGCCATGGCCAGACCAGTGATTGTCGCTGATCATGGTGGCCAGCGCGA
>JANSXJ010000131.1 GCA_024743015.1 Hyphomonas sp.
ACCCGCTGAACACCGTGCCCTTCCTGTTGCGCTTCTCGACCATCTGCCCGACCAGGCATTTGGGGCATTGACGCAGCGCAGCGCCTTCGATCGTCTCAAACCGGATCTCGTCGCCCGCGATCTCGCAAAGCTCCCGGATATAGCGCGACGGTTGCCGGCTATTGGTGATGAGATATGCGCCCCGGCTGGCGCGTGTCAGCGCAACGTAGAACAACCGTCGTTCTTCCGCATATGCGTAAGTCTCAGGGCGCGGAATAACCAGATTGAGCAGTTCATCGTCCTCGATGCGGCTTGGCACGCCATAATCGCCCTCGCTCACATCGAGCAAAACCGTATAGTCGGCCTCGAGCCCCTTGGCCCGGTGAAAAGACATCCCCGAAACCTCGATATGGGCAAAGGCGGGCGGACGTCCTGCGAACGGATCGAGCAGATTGTATCGCCATAAAACCAGAACTTTGAGCTTGGCGTTCGGCTCCTTGCGCCACTGCGCGGCCATACCGCCCAAAGCCGTGTCGAGCCGTTCGAGCAGGCGATGGCAAGCCTTGGCAAAATCGGGTCTGCCGCGCTCATCATCGATGGGAATGACCCGGATCGAACGCGCGATGGCAGGCCGTGTCGAGCGAACCGCCTTGGCGATTTGCTCCGGATTGCGCTGGACGAATTTCGCGGCCGTCTCGGCAATCAGCTGATTGCAGCGATAAGTCTGTTCCAGCCGCCCCCGCCAACTTGCCCCAAAATTGGCCTCGAACTGCGTGAAGATCGTGATGTCCGAGCCGGCAAAGCGATAGATCGACTGCCAGTCGTCGCCGACGGCGAATACCTTGCTGAACGCCACCTGCTGCTTGAGCGCCTTGATGAGATTGGCGCGCGGTTCGGAGATATCCTGGAACTCGTCGACAAGAATCAGCGAATAGGGGCTCTGATAGCGGCCGGTTTCGACAAGCCTGACGGCATCGGCGATCATGGAATCGAAATCGATCCGGTCGGTCTCTTCCAGGCGGCGGGAATATCCTTGCGCGATCGACCAGACGACCCGGGCATAGAGCGTTGCCCGCTCCTTGTCGTGCAGGGTTTTGGCGCGTTCGAGCAGCATGTCGAGCGTCAAATGGCTGGCGCGAATGTGCTTGATGCAGATCGATATGAGCTTGTGATAATGCTTGATCACCACCGGCTCGAGCGCCTTGGTGATCTCGGCATAGTCCCTGCGCTTCAATGGCACGGCGCGCTGCGCCAACTCGGCTTCGAGCGTGCTCAAAAGCGTTTCGCTGCTGGCCTGGGCTGACGTCGTTTCGAAGAAGTCGATGCCTTTGCGGCGATAGGCCTGCCGCTTGCTCTCGGCATGCACGGCATAGTCGGCAAATGGTGAGGTCCCATCGGCGTTGAGCGCGAAGTGCTCATGCACCGTGTCAGCCTGCGGATAATAGAAGTCGGGATGGAGGTGGCGCACCGTACCATCATGGTCTTCGACTGCGATCTGCCGCTCGTATTCGAAGGCAACCGAATGCAGCCACAGCCAATTGACGATCTTCTGCTCCTGCAGGGACTTGACGATAGTGCCGGCAAGCGAACCGATCGTGGCAGAGCCTTTCCTGAGGCGATCGGAGACATAGCGATTGTAGTCGGTTTCGGTGTCGAAGACCTCGACCGGAATGTCGGCCTTGGGATGCACCACCAGCAGATCGCTCCACATCCGCGCGAACTCCGGATCGCTCTCGACCAAGGCTTGAATGATCTCTTCGATGACCTTGGTTTCGCCGGCAGGGTGCTCGACCCAATTGGCCAGTTGGGGCGGCCGCCCCTCGACCTCTTCGATAATGCCGCGTCCCAGCGCATGAAACGTCGTGACGCGGCAAGCCAGCTCGCTTTCCTCGACCTGCAGCTGCCGCGCGATCCGGGTCTTCAATTCATCGGCAGCACTCTTGTTGAAAGCCAGAAGCAGGATCTCCTCAGGCCGGTAGAGCTGCTTTTTCAGGACATAGGCAACCTTGCCGACCATGGTTGCGGACTTGCCCGAGCCCGCCGAGGCGACCAGCAAATTATTGTCCTCGAGACGAATGCAGGCTTCGCGTTGCTGATCGGACAGGGAACGCCCGTCGAGATCGTCGAAGAAGTTCTGGAATTTTTCCAGCTCCGCGGTGACGAATGCTTCATTATAGGCTTCGCGAACGCCCGGATCCGTCAGGAAGGTGAACGAAGGCGGCAGAGACGCCTTGAGCTTGGCCGGCATTGACTGTGAATTCAGGAGCGGGTGCGCGAGGGCTGCGGCCGCATCGCCTGGAACGCTGGCAATCGCCCGGCCAAGATCGGCTTGAGCGAGATACTGCCTGCTGCCTTCGGTGATTGTCCGAAGCCGGGCATCGACATCGTGCAAGCGGCCCGTTTCGGCGCCAATCAGGCCGAAAAGATGACTATTGATGAAGGCGTGAAGGTCGGCGACCAATTGCGCGGCTGCTTCGCCCGTCAGCCCGGACAGACCATCCGTTCTGCCGCGAGAGCGGATCTCAACGCTATGCCACAGCAGAGCCTTGCTGGCCGAAATCGACACGATATCGAGGCAGACAAGCTCGATATCGCCATCCTGGCGCAACCGGATGCGCCCGGACAGTCTCGGGTCCAGGGTCAGCTTCCATTTTCCGGAAGCAAACAACCGCGCAAGAAAGCCGGGGCGGTATGTCTGCGCTCGGCCGGATAATAATCTGCTCAACGCCACCTTTGATATGCCCGAACATCCAGATTCAAATGGCTGATTATCAGCAACTTGTTGAGATGTTCCAAACCGGTGGCGGGCAGAGGCTTGAATGAGCGGTCATGAGCGCCCGCAGGAGCGACGCTCTGACTTCTAGTCGATGCGGCGCACGCGCACCGCCTTGGGCATGCCCTCAACATGCATATACCGGCCCTCGATCACCACACGCGGCCGGTACTTGTACTGATAGCGATAATAGTACTGATCCTGGCGCCAGACCGTTCCATTGGCGAGCTTGACAATGGTATCGCCGCTCCAGCCCGTCCAGGCTCCTGCAATACGCGTCTGCATCGGCGTTGTTCTCCTAGTCGATCCGGCGGACGCGGATGCCGCGGCTCATGCCCTCGACATGCATGACGTTGCCGGACAGGGTCACCGACGGGCGGTAGGCGTAGCGATATTCATAGTGATATTCCTCCTGACGCCACACCGAACCGTCGGTCAGCCGGACGATGGTGTCGCCGTCCCAGCCGTTCCATTCATCCTCAATCTGCTTTCTCATCTGGTCTCTCCTGGCGCCTCTGGCGTCACGCTGCGTTCGGCAAGCGCACGACGTCGGCGATTTCCGCGGCAATCTCTTCAACGGTGTGGGTGGCGGTGCTGCGCGCCAGTCGATCGGCGAGCGAAGCCGAGTAGCCGATCACTTCGCGTTTGGAGACGTTGTGCCAGATCGGCAGCAGGATCTGCTCGCCCGACACGGCGCGGGTGACGAGCCCGTCAAGCTCGTATTCAGGCCAGCCTTTGCCAAAGAACGCCTGCGACAGCACAACCACGCCGAAGCGGCTGCTTCCCAGGCCCCGGTCGATTTTGCGGCGAAGGCTGTCGCCGATCCGCAGTTCGAATTCATCATACCAGACCGACAATCCTGCTTCGCGCAGTGCATTTGCCAGCGGTCGTACGACCTCGTCTTTGTCTTCGGACGCATGGGAGATGAAAACGTCGAATACTCGGCCATCGGGTGCCTCGGGGGCCGGCGCGAGATCATCCTCGGCGTCGCGGACGAGTGTGGGGACGCTGCGCAGCGGTGCCTCGTTGATTGTGGGTAGAGGGTTGAGCGCCGCACCCGGGACCACCTGAACACCGGACCGCACCGATCCACGCAACCCCTGCATGTCGACGGCAACATGCCAGGTGCCGGAATGCGGTACCGGCAGCCGCACCGGAGAACGTTTGGCAAGTCCGCCGACGTAGCGATGCTGACGCCCGGACTTGTAGCTGCTGAAGTTTGAGCCATCCATGAGACGGACGTTGGCCGCACTGCCGCTGAGCGTCACCACGACGACACTGCCCCGTTCGACGTGCCCCAGATTGTAATGCGTGAAATTCATCGAGGTCTCCCCATCGCAGCGTCCAGCAGTCTGAAATGCAGGTTGCGCGGGTGGGCGAGCCACTGCGAATCACCTGTCCTACAACAGGAACAGGTTTGCACATGAGGGTGTCAAAACATGTCACCCGTACGATGTGAGGTCGAGCCGCCGATACGG
This sequence comes from Hyphomonas sp., assembly GCA_024743015.1. Taxonomy (GTDB): domain Bacteria; phylum Pseudomonadota; class Alphaproteobacteria; order Caulobacterales; family Hyphomonadaceae; genus Henriciella. The sequence continues at coordinate 4,231 of JANSXJ010000131.1, forward strand.
CCGCTCTGTCGGCTATATTGTGGGAATGGCGGTGCCCCTGAGAACCTGGTTTAGCTCATCGACGCATCGCTGGCGTAGCTTTTCAAGATAATGAGCAAGGGCTGGCTCTCGAATATCCAGACAGGTGCCGACTGTCCGGATCGTCTTATCCTTAAGTCCTTGCTCGAGCTGCGTCCTCAAGAGCTTGAGGTTTTTATCAACCTCACCGAGCCTCGCACGTGCATGACTATCGTCCAATTCATGGTAACCGCCGATCGCCTTGCGAATGACATGTCTGCTTTCGCGATCGACCAGCTCGCCGGTGCGCAGAGCCTTTTGCGTATCCTTCAACGCTTGAAAGAAGTCGCTCGGCGTTTCGCAGTGAAGCGGCACTTCGAACGCAGGGCGGGCGAACGCCATGGCAATGGTGCGCAAGATAATTTCGTCGAGATCCTTCGGCGCGCAGACCTGGATCACGTCCCGATAATATTTGCGTTGAAGGATGGGATAGCTGTTGAGATGGGAAATGCACTCATCCCACGTCCAGACGATAGCGATCCTGTCACGGCCAGCCTGTTGCCACTCGTCGTTTAATTCTTCCACCCACTCTTGAACCTTTGTGTCCCGGCGCGCGGTGGTAGCAAGGATCCAGAGTTTGAGGTCGTGTTTGAAGCCCAGCGCTTTCTTCGCTTCTGCGCGAAGAAAGGCGCGCGTGATGGGCCCGCCCGGATAGGGATTGTTATGCTCGTCAAGGTCGGAAAGTCGCTTGCACTGAATCCCGATCCTGCCGTGCCGCGCCGACTGCCCGAATACATCAATGCCGTTCTGTGCCTGCCCCGGGCGGCCAACTTGCTGGGCATTCGGGACATCATAGACCTCGCCGAGCAACTCGACGCAAAGCTCCTCGAATTGCTGCCAGTAGAGAGGTGGTTGGAAATACTGCCAAACACTACCCACGGATCATTCCCTCCCGATAAACCCCGTGACTAAAAAGGAATCGTCGCGTTTCCGTTCGCGCCGATGTGCCGCACTAGGCATCTACGTGGTCAGCACCTCTTCAAGTTGCCGCACCAGCGTGTCACGCTTATCGGCTTTCAAACCATCGAGGTTCTGTTGCCGCCATCGCACGGCCGGCAGTTCGGCAGCAGCCTCCAGGTCGAGCGCTGGCCAGTCGGGTTCACCGCGCTCGAACGCCAACAGGAACTGGCGGTGCGCATCGGGCATTGCGCCGACAATGTCCGCGATCAATGCTTCACGCGCCGCCAGCAGGGTTTCGAGTTCGACCGGTTGCCGGGTCATGCCAACAAAGCCGCGCGCGAATTCGCCTGTGATGTCCTTGCGCCGAACGGCCAATACCTCGGCCATGGGGCGATCATGGCTGATGAGATAGATGAGAAAGGCCCGGCGAAGGGCCTCATCGATGCCTTCATTCGCCAGGAGATCGCGGACGTCGAACAGATCGCGCGGATGCTGCCTGTCGAGCGCGGCCACGATCTTGCCCGCATACAGATCGGGGAAGGAGACAATCCGCATTTCGGCAAAGCCGAATTCGTCTTCTACGCTGGGTGAGACCGAACGTATAGCTGGCTCGAACACGCAGCCCCGCAGGACCGGCGTCACCTCAATCTTGATTTGAGTGCCATCGCCACGGACGACGAGCTTGGTGATCACATTCTCGCGCGAGCGGGACGGAGCGACACGGGAGCCGCGGATTGTCTCGGTAATGCGCTCGGCGATACGCGCCATCGCCGCATCGATCGTTGCAAGCGAGGTCGCGCGATCCTGCACTGGCAGGTAGGTAAGGTCGATATCGACCGAGAGACGCGGCAGGTCGCGCACGAACAGATTGATTGCCGTGCCGCCCTTCATCGCGAAGCATTCTTCCGCCGCCACCGAAGGTAGTGTGCGGATCAATAGTGCGACCTGATTTCGGTATGTGTCCGCAAATGCCATCAATACGCCTCGGCCAGTTCCTTGGGGACAGTGATCTCGTAGGTAGGGTCGTACCTGCCATCCTTGACCAGCATGCGCTTGCCCGATCCCAGGTCGATTGCGGTCCGGTCGACATGCTTGAGCCATGCATGGCGATGCCGATCGGCAAAGAAGAAGAACAGGCGCTTCACCTTCACACTGCGGCAGCGGACAAGCAGCTTCTGGAGCCGCCTCGGCGCAAGATCGCTCAGACCTTCCATCAGCACGTCGACCTGATCGAAACTTTCATGTTGCGGGAGTTCATCGAGAAGTTCGAGAACCGCCCGTTCGGGCGTCGATACCGTCAACGGCCAATCCCATTGCCCCCAGGGCAGAGCGCGCAGTCCGGCGTCCTGAAAAGATCCCGCATCTCGCGCATCAGGTGCGCGGTCCGAAACGAGGGAAGGAAAGCTGATATCCTCCAGGTCGGCCCCGAAAAGCGGCGTGCTGTTATGATACGCGAACCGTTCCTTGAGCGGCAGCGTCGTGAGCCAGCTGGGCGGCCTTGCCGGACCGTGAAGGTGGATCTCGGAAAGATCCTGCGAGAGGTAATGGGCATAGCCTTGCAGCTCTAGGGCTGTCCGGCCACCAACGGTGAGACGATAGCCGAGAAGCGTCTGCAGCGAGACGACGACCTGCTGCCAGCCAAGCTGCCCGCGAGGGCGCCGATAGACTCGGCGGGCCGGCTGCTCGAGCCAGCCCGAGGCGACATATTTGGTACGCAACGAGGTTGAGTAGCCTTGAGCGGAAAGCCACGCGGCATCGACGAGCAATCCCTCTGGCAGGAGGTGCTCCAGCTGCTTTAACTTCCCTGTTTTTTGCTCACTCATGGTGAGTTTTGTAGCATAATTTCAAACTGTGCGCTAGTTTGAAGGTACCTTGGTTTGCTGCTCTGTGGTTAGCAAAGTCGCACAAACGCAAACTGACCTCTTGTCCGAGGCAGGCCGCTCGTTGTGGTCAGCGGTGTTTTCTGATACAAATCGGCTATTCCGTGGGGGGCCTTCACAGGGTCCAAACGGGCGATAGACGCCGATTGTCCTTGAAACCCACCAATTTTTTTTCGACCCTTTTTCCCTTTAAAATCAAAAGCGTAACATTTTGACTAGCCAGTAGTCGGTTTTTGCGCACCAGAAGGCCATAATGTTGTGTGATATCAAGGGTTTAAGGCAGATTTGGACGATTGAGTGGGAATAGTCCGCCAGCGGCGCTGATACGGACAAGCGCTTGGCCCGCTCCTGATCTGGCTGGCGTGTTGCCGCACGATCGCTTCCATTCATCAATGAAACAGGCTTTTCGATTTCGTTCGGTTCGGAACGTACGTCGGTATGGCAACAACCCGCCATCGACACGCACTGGAACAGGACGAAGCGATGGAATTTCGGCAATTGGGGCGTTCGGGACTGAAGGTTACGCCCTTCACGCTCGGGACGATGGAGTTTGGCGGCAAGGTCGCGGAGGATGATGCGGCCGATCTGTTGGCCATGGCCATCGAGCGCGGGATCAACGTGGTCGATACGGCCAATTGCTACGGCGCAGGCCGCAGCGAGGAGATTGTCGGCAAGCTGATCGCACCGCATCGCGACAAGGTGTTGCTGGCGACCAAGTTCTCCATTCCGATGCTGGACGGCGCGCCGAACCTGGGCGGTACGAGCCGCTACAATGTGGTGGCTGCCTGCGAGGCGAGCCTCAAGAGGCTCGGAACCGACCATATCGACCTCTACTACATCCACCGGCCTTTCCCTGAGACGCCGATCGAGGAGACGCTGCGCGCGCTTGATGATCTTGTCAGCGCCGGCAAGGTGCGCGCGGTTGGATCGTCGAGCTTTGCGAGCTGGCAACTGGTCGAGGCGCAATGGTGTTCGGATGTTCGCAATCTCATTCGCATCACGGCCGAACAGACAGCTTACCATTTGCTGGATCGCCGCGTTGAGAGGGAGCTGGTTCCGGCCGCGCTCAGCCATGGCGTGGCTCTGACGATCTGGTCGCCCTTGGCCGGCGGGCTTCTGACCGGCAAATATGTCGATGGAGGTGCGACGACCATGCGGCTGAGGCCGGACGATTCCGATTGGGGTGCCAAGCACTTCACACCGCAGGTCAACAGCACCGTCGCTGCCTTGCTGGACGTCGCCAGGCAAAACGGCCACACGCTGACGGCCATGTCGCTCGCCTGGACGCTGCGGCAGCCGGCAGTCGCGTCGATCGTTTTGGGGCCGCGCAACCGGCAACAGCTGACCGAGCAGCTCGACGCACTCGATGTCGTCATGGATGACGCGCAGGCGGCTGCAATCGATGCCATCGTGCCGTTCGGCAGGGCGACCGTGCCCTACTATCTTGACGACCAGTTCGCAAACTTCAGCGCAACGACGCATGGCTGGTGATGAGCGTGGAACCGCAGGGCATGTGCCGATGACCGAGATGCTTGCGATGGAAGTCCGTCGGCTTGGCGGCCCGGACGCGCTGACGCCTGTTCGCCGCGCGATCCCGGAACCCGGTTCCGGAGAGGTCCTGCTCCGGCAAGAGGCGATTGGCGTCAACTTTGTCGACCTCAACCACCGGTCCGGCGAGCCGTTTCCGATCTCGGTGCCGTTCGTACCCGGCATCGAGGCCGTGGGCACGGTCGTTGCCGTCGGTGATCGGATGGTCCACGACTACATTGGACGGCGCATGGCCTATGCCGGACCCATGCCCGGTGCTTACGCAACGCATGCCGTCATCGACCATGATTTCCTGTTCCCGGTGCCAGACGGCATCACGCCGGACGTCGCAGCCGCCGTCACCATGCAGGCCATGACGGCCAGTTATCTGGTGACCGATGTCTTTCCCGTTTCTCAGGGCGACGTGGTCGTCGTGCATGCGGCCGCCGGCGGGGTCGGCGGGTATCTGGTGCAGATGGCCAAGTCCGCGGGTGCAGTCGTCGTCGGCACCAGCCGCCGCGCGGACAAGGCCAGCATCATCCGGCAGGCGGGAGCGGACCACGTGATTGTTCTTGACGCGCCGGATGATCTTGCGCGTGTCGCCGATCTGGTCGGGCCCTGCAGTGTGATCTTTGATGG
>JANSXJ010000327.1 GCA_024743015.1 Hyphomonas sp.
CCGTCTGATTTTAGCGTGTAGGTCTTCATTGTCCCAGCCTCCCTAGCTGGAGGAGGTGCCGCAATGAAAATGCCATTGCGACGCATTGGACAGGCCAGAACGTTAACAAAACAAGTCTAGATCTTAACGATTGAGATCGGGATTCAACCTGAGCGAGTTAGACACGCGATTTCATTGTTTCAATTTGAAAACTGGCACTCGAGATCAAATCTAGTTTGCAAAGTGTTGCAGGAATTGTCGTGCGATCGCATTTAATGGCCTGCGCTCTCACTCATCATTTTCAATTCTATCCTCCAGTCTGGTCCTCGCAATCAATGCGAAAGGACCTCCCCCGATGGCGCAGCTCGCCCGCAATGCAGAGACCGATTCACGGCGCACAAGCATGCTTCGTACGGCATTCTGCCCTGCGGTGCGCGCTGCGCTGGAGGATCCGGGCGTGATCGAAATCATGGCCAATCCGGATGGCAGCATTTGGCTCGAAAAAGTCGGACTTGGCCTTACAGTTTCGGATGACATCTTAAGTGCTGGCGACCGCGAACGGGTTATTCGCCTTGTTGCCTCATCCGTAGGAGAAAGCGCCAGCTCACTCTCCCCAATCATCTCAGCTGAATTGCCAGAGGGCGGCGAACGTTTTGAGGGGCTATTGCCACCCGTCTCGACGCAGCCCTGCTTTTCGATCCGTAAGCCTGCCGCGTCGCCGCTCAGTCTTCAGGACTATGTCGAACAAAGCAGCATTGCGCCCGCGGTGGCGCAGGCATTGAAGGACGCTATGCTAGCGCGCGATAACATTCTGATCGCGGGCGGCACGTCTTCAGGAAAAACGACTTTTGCCAATGCCCTGCTTGGCGAGCCTGGCATCGAGCAAGATCGCATTGTCATTCTCGAGGATACGCGCGAGCTGAATTGCCAGAACGCCAACAAAGTACAGCTCCGGACAAGAGGTGATCAGGTCACCTTAAGAGACCTTGTCCGCTCGACCCTAAGATTGAGGCCAGACCGGATCATCGTCGGTGAAGTGCGCGGGCCCGAGGCGTTGGATCTTCTGAAAGCCTGGAACACAGGCCACCCAGGCGGTCTTATGACACTGCATGCCAACTCAGCGCTCGGCGCGCTGCGGCGCCTGGAACAGCTTGCTCTGGAAGCCACGCCGCGCATGCCACACGAGCTGATCGCAGAAGCGATCGATGTCGTCGTTTTCATGTCTCGAAATAACGGCGCGCGGCGCGTGACCGAAGCCATTCGTGTGCTCGGATTTAACGGGGAGTCCTATGACACCGAACCGCTCGCCGGACGCTCATTCTCGCTTATTCAACAAGGAGCCTCGCAATGATCACTGATCACATCCGATCCATTCAACGCACAACAAAGTTTGGGACCGCACTTGCTATGAGCACCTTGCTCAGTGCACCCGCCTGGGCCGCCGGTTCCGGCATGCCGTGGGAGGGTCCGCTCGATCAGATCCTGCAATCCATTGAAGGACCAGTTGCGCGCATTGTTGCGGTGATCATTATCACGCTGACTGGCCTGGCACTCGCGTTCGGCGAAACATCCGGCGGGATGCGCAAACTCATTCAGATTGTGTTCGGGCTCTCCATCGCGTTCGCTGCGACAAGCTTTTTCCTGACCTTCTTTGCGTTCGGCGGCGGAGCCCTGGTCTGATGCGCGAAGGCTATGAACTCCCCGTGCATCGCTCACTGACTGAACCGATCCTGATGGCTGGGGCGCCGCGGAGTGCCGCCATCCTGATTGGGACGCTCGCTGCCGTTCTCGCGCTCGGGTTTCGCCTCTGGATCCCGGGCCTTGTTTTCTGGGCGCTCGGGCATTCGGCGGCGGTCTTCATGGCGCGGTCCGACCCGGATTTCATGACCGTTGCTTCTCGTTCCACGCGTCACAAGGCGTTTCTCTCATGCTGAACCTGAAAGAATTTTCCGAAACGCCGCGCATGCTGGCCGACTATTTGCCCTGGGCCTGCCTCGTCGCTCCCGGTGTCGTGCTCAACAAGGACGGAAGCTTCCAGGCCACGTTTCGGTATCGCGGTCCCGACCTAGACAGTTCGACCGAGGATCAGCTGGTGTCGGTTACTGCGCGGGTGAACAACGTTTTGCGCCGATTTGGATCCGGCTGGGCGTTATTCTTCGAAGCGCAGCGCGAAGAGGCTCATGATTATCCCGAATGCGATTTTCCAGACGCAGCAGCATGGCTCGTCGATCAAGAACGCGCGCTCGCCAGCGATGAAGCCGGAGCCCGTTTCGTCAGCTCCTACTATCTGACGCTTCTGTGGTTACCACCCGCCGACGCGACGCGACGCGCCGAAAAGGCCCTGATCACGCGCGCTGACGATGAGGACGCCGTAGGTTGGCGCCAGCGCCTCGAGACTTTCCAACAACAGGCAGCGAGAACGTTCGACTTGCTGGAGTCTTGTCTCGCCGAAATTGCCCCGCTTTCCGATGACGAGACGCTGACATATTTACATTCGACCATTTCGACCAAGCGTCACCCGGTCAGAACACCTGATCTACCCGTCTTTCTGGATGCGATCCTCGCAGATGAACCCTTCGCGGGTGGGCTCAAGCCGATGATTGGGGAAGCGCACCTTCGAACGCTGACAATCCTTGGATTTCCTGCCACCACTCTGCCCGGCATTCTGGATGAGCTGAACCGGCAAGGATTCTCGTATCGCTGGGCGACGCGCTTCATTGCGATAGACAAGGCCGAGGCCGAGAAACTTCTCTCGAAGAAACGTCGGCACTGGTTCGCTAAACGCAAATCGGTCAGCGCGGTTCTACGAGAAACCATGTTCAATGAGCAGGCGGCTCTGGTTGACAATGACGCAGATAATAAAGCGCTTGATGCCGATCAGGCCCTGCAAGAGCTTGGAAGCGATCTGGTTTCATATGGCTATGTCACGACGACGATAACAGTTGCGGACACTGATCGCCGCTCAGTGGATGAAAATTTACGGGTCGCAGAGCGGATCATCAATGGCCGCGGATTTACCGTGATCAAGGAGACATTGAACGCGGTTGATGCCTGGCTCGCGAGTCTCCCTGGTCATGTGTACGCAAATGTTCGCCAGCCCATCCTTCATACGCTGAACCTGGCACATATGGTTCCGCTGTCCGCGGTCTGGGCAGGCTCACGCCAGAATACTCAACTGAACGCCCCTGCCCTCATCGAGGCCCAAACCGCCGGCGCTACCCCTTTCAGGCTAAACCTTCATGTCGGTGATGTCGGTCACACGCTCGTCGTTGGTCCTACGGGTGCAGGCAAATCTGTTTTGCTATCGCTGATGGCGATGCAATGGCGGCGCTACGAACGTGCGCAAGTCTTCATTTTTGACAAAGGCCGCTCGGCACGCACTGCAACGCTTGCCATGAACGGCGCCCATGTGGATCTCGGCGGATCTGAGCGCCCAGATCTCCAACCCCTCAAAGACGTCGACCAAGAACGTGCTGCAAGTTTCGCCGCCGACTGGCTAATCGGGCTTGCCGCTCGCGAAGGCTTGCAAGTGACCCCGGAGCATAAGGCTGCGATCTGGGAGACGCTTCAATCCCTCGCCAGCGCCCCGCAAGATGAGCGCACGCTGACGGGGCTTTGTCTGCTGCTTCAGGATGACGAGGTCAGATCTGCCCTGCAGCATTACACGCTAGAGGGCCCACACGGACGCTTACTCGATGGCGACCGCGACACGCTGGCACTTAAGGATGTTTGCTGCTTTGAGATGGAAACGCTGATGGCAAACCCGGCGGCGGCCGAAGCGGTGCTGACTTATTTGTTTCATCGCCTGGAGGCACGCTTCGACGGTAAACCGACATTGCTCATTCTGGATGAAGCGTGGCTATTTCTGGATGATCCCGTCTTTGCGGCGCGTATTCGTGAATGGCTTAAGACCCTTCGTAAGAAGAATGTCGCCGTTGTCTTTGCGACCCAATCGCTGGCCGATATCTCAAATGCCAGCATTGCACCGGCCCTGATAGAGTCTTGCCCAACCCGGATCTTCTTACCGAATGACCGCGCCCGGGAGCCACAATCTGCGAAAGTCTATGAGAGCTTCGGCCTTAATGAGCGCCAGATTGAACTGATTGCTCAGGCCACCCCGAAGCAGGATTATTACTATCAGTCGCCGCTTGGCTGCCGAGTTTTCGAACTTGGTCTTGGTCCGATCGCGCTCGCCTTTTGCGGCGCTTCAGACCCGGATGCCCAGCAACTCATCGATCGGACAGTCGCAGAGAGTGAAGCATCTGATTTTGCCGAAACCTGGCTTCACGCAAGAGGCTTGCCATGGGCGGGCGACCTGATCGGCGAATACCCCGGCAGAACACCCCATCAAAATTTGATTGCTGCGGAATAGGAGACGTCCAAATGAAATCCC
>JANSXJ010000328.1 GCA_024743015.1 Hyphomonas sp.
ATGGTCAAAGCCGCCTGGTCTGGCGCGGAGGAAGCCGATGCGGTGGTGCATCTGATCGACGCCTCGGCCTGGGTCTCAGAAAAATCCGGTGAGGCTACGGGCGCGCAAAAACTTTCGGTCGAAGACGACCGCCGCGTGATCGAGACTTTGAAGGAGAACGACCGGAAAGTGTTTCTCGCACTCAACAAGATCGATCTGTTCCCGCACGAGCAAGTGTTGCCCATCATGGCTGAGCTCAGCGATGCAGGCGTCTACGAAGACATTTTCATGATCTCGGCTCTGAACGGCGATGGCATCGTGCCCCTGCTCAGCAAGCTCGCTGAACGTATGCCCGAAGGGCCGGCTCTATATCCCCCCGAGCAAACCGCTGATCTGCCGATGCGCTTGCTCGCCGCCGAAGTTACACGGGAAAAACTGATGCTTCGCCTGCACCAGGAGCTTCCGTATCAATTGATGGTCGACACCGAGAGCTGGGAACCCTTCGCTGATGGGTCGGTCCGGATAAGGCAGGCTGTGATCATTGCCCGCGAGCAGCATAAGGGCATGGTGCTCGGAAAAGGCGGCAGCGCGATCAAGGCCATCGGCAAAGCCGCGCGCGAAGAGCTAACCGAAATGCTCGGACAGACCGTGCACCTTATCCTGTTCGTCAAAGTCGATCCGAAATGGATGGAACGACGCGAAGCCTATGCATCAGTCGGACTGGAATTCGATGCGTAAGGGTAGCGCCCATGCAATGGCGTGACGAAGCGCTGATCCTGGGCGGACGTCGGTTTGGCGAAAGCGGGCTCATTCTTGATGCACTGACAGCTTCGAAAGGACGGCGTTCCGGCCTGGTCTATGGCGGCGCAAGTCGCAAGAAACGCCCTCAACTCGAAGCTGGCAATACGGTTGAACTGGCTTGGAGTGGTCGCCTCGAAGAACAACTCGGACGCTTCACTGTAGCAGAAGTCACGACCAGCCGCGCGGGACGCTTTCTGGATCGATCTGAAGCCCTCGCGGCGTTGACGACAGTGACGGCGATTCTGCGCGGTGCCGTTGACGAGGGGGATGCGGCAGGATCAGCACTTTTCCATCCAACCGTCTTGTTGCTCGACGCGCTCGACAACTGGCCCGTCTGGCCCGCGCTTTATGCCAAATGGGAGCTCGGACTGTTATCCTCGCTTGGCTTTGGCCTTGATCTCGACAAGTGCGCTTTGTCAGGGGCAAATGACGGCCTCACACATGTCTCTCCGAAGACAGGGCGCGCGGTAAAAGGATCACAAGCTGAAAACTATGTGGATCGCCTTTTCCCTTTGCCTGCCTTTCTGATTGATTCATCGGCGCTGGCCATGGCGGAAGATATTGAAGCCGCCCTACAGCTGACTGGCTACTTCCTTGAAGAAAGACTGTTTTCCAGCGTCCACAAGCCATTGCCTCCAGAGCGCGCGCGCTTGGTACCCAAACTAATTGGCTAGTTTCTGCTCTATTCAACTTGCATTCAGGTGCAACCTCGCACAGGAGGAGCGTGTTCAGGGGCAGAGAGTACATTACCTAGAGGCTGATAATGAAAAAGACTGTCTTGTTTGGCGCTATGAGCGTTGCCCTCCTCGGACTCGTTGGCTGCATCCACGTGGATGAAGGCGACTGGTCAGATTCGGAAGAAATCGCCCGCAATACCGACACGGCTCTGCGCGTGTGCGGTGGACCGGGTACGGTCGACGAAGTCACCGAAGACGGGTTCTCCTGCAAGGACGACTAGAACTCCTGGCGTGCCGGCATGGCCTCAAGGCTATATTGTCGGCACGTCTCTAAATTTCCCGCACCTATTGAAGCTACCAAGGTGCTGCCGCATCGATAAAGGATGCAAATCAAAGATGACATCGCATGGATGCCGGTTCCGGATGATTGCTGCCGAACCCAGGCCGGACAGCAAACCCCGAGCCTGACGGTTGATTTCCGAGTCAGCGGCGGCGGCACCGAGCTCCTGCTCAAAGTCGATACAGACCACCCCTGCGGAATAAAGCAGATTGAAGCGCAATTGCGGCTGCTCGCCGATCCAGATCATCTCTGGTCGCTGAATGCGCGAATGACGGAATCTTTCGAGTGGAAGTTCGGTCCGAACGAAACCCGTCAACTTCCCGAGCCCGTTGGGCCCAGTGTCTCGGTTCTTATCCTGTCGATCAGTGAATGCGGGAATGTCGCAAGATATCAACGTGAGATCAGGCGGTTCTGAGGATACGGCCTCGTCGAGCGATCGACCTCAGCGGCAGGTTTCTGTACTGCCCATGTCGAGGTGAAAATGATCGGCATGAGCAGCATCATAATCAGGCCCCAGCGTGACCGAAAACAGCCTGCAAGCTTTCTTGTGCACTCGGGTCAGGAACTTTCCCTTGGCGCTGCGTTCGCGCCAATGATCCTTCACTCGGATCTCCGTTCCATCTTCGAGAATGAAGCCTGAAATATCGATCGCGTTGGCATAGGAATGCTGACTGCGCGTCCCTGTTCCGGCAATATTGCGACAGCTAAAGGAGCCGTAGGTCTGAACCTGACGGAGGGGCGAATCGAACAGTTTCTCAGCTTGCGGACGTAAAACATGTCGCTCCCAGATGTGTAGCGCGGCCATTTGATGACAGGTCATGCGAAGCGGCGCGGCGCTATAGGGGGTGAGAGACTGCTTCAAAATCAGTGTCTCCTCCAAGGGACAGCGCGCCTGCGCCCCATCAGCAGCGACAATTTCAAACTCCACTCCGGCCTCGCTCAGCTTCTGACGACACATTTCCTCGTTATATTTCAGAGCTGTAAGCTTGCCATAGGTGGCTAGCCCCAAAGGTTCTGCCAGATTCGGCGGGCGCAGAGGGTTGTGCTGCGGCGGTAAGAATCGATGCACCAGATAGGCTAGCCCCAACAGCCCTATCGCCAATAAAATCAGTCGCCAGTGGCGCATGGTATTCCTTCGTTAACCAATCGGCGTTTTCTGTTAACCTGTACATGAGTGTGGCGATTCTACGCCCGCCGGAGATTTATGGGGTGCGCATGTCCGACATTCTGGAACCAGAAGACGATCGCATTATCAATGAACCACTGAGCGAAGCGCTGACCAAGCGCTATCTCGCTTATGCGCTGTCGACGATCACGTCTCGTGCGCTGCCGGATGTGCGAGATGGATTGAAACCTGTGCAACGGCGTATCCTTTATGGCATGCGGGAGCTGAAGCTCAATCCGGATGGTGGCTATCGCAAATGCGCGAAAGTCGTCGGTGAGGTCATGGGTAATTATCACCCCCATGGCGACGCTTCAATTTATGACACGATGGTTCGTCTCGCGCAGGATTTCTCGGTCCGGTATCCCCTCGTCGATGGCCAGGGAAATTTCGGCAATATTGACGGCGATAGCGCCGCAGCGATGCGCTACACCGAAAGCCGGATGACGGAAGCCGCCCAGCTTCTGCTGGAAGGCCTCAACGAGAACGCCGTCGATTTCAAACCGACTTATGACGAGAATGATGAAGAGCCGGTGGTGCTTCCAGCCGGATTCCCCAACCTCCTTGCGAACGGGGCAACGGGCATCGCGGTCGGTATGGCGACCAGCATTCCACCTCATAACGTGGCAGAAGTGATCGATGCCGCGCTATTGTTGGTCGATCGCAAGACGACGCCCACGGAAGAATTGCTCGAAGTGATGCCAGGCCCCGACTTCCCGACAGGGGGCGTCATTGTTGAGCCAAAAGAGTCGATCCTAGAAGCCTATGAGACTGGGCGTGGCAGTTTCCGCATGCGCGCCAAGTGGGAGGTTGAAGACCTTGGCCGCGGCACCTGGCAAGTGGTGGTGACGGAAATCCCATATCAGGTCCAGAAATCCAAACTGATCGAACGCCTGGCGGACCTGATCGAAACCAAGAAAGCGCCTCTGCTGGCCGACGTGCGCGATGAAAGCGCCGAGGATATTCGCCTCATTCTGGAACCGCGCGCGAAAACGGTTGAACCGGATGTGCTGATGGAAAGCCTGTTCCGGATCTGCGACCTGGAATCGCGGTTCAGCCTGAATATGAACGTCCTGCACAAGGGCGCGCCTCAAGTCATGGGGCTACGCCAGGTCTTGCGAGCTTATCTCGATCATCGCCGCGAAGTCGTGGTTCGGCGGGCTGAATTCCGGCTCGACAAGATTGAGAGCCGCCTGCACCTGCTCGACGGGTACCTGATAGCTTATCTCAACATCGATGAAGTGATCCGCATCATCCGGGAGGAGGATCATCCGAAGCAAGTGATGATCGATCGCTTCGGGATCACGGAAATCCAGGCTGAAGCCATCCTTAATCTCCGTTTGCGCGCATTGCGCAAGCTGGAAGAAATGGAAATCCGCAAGGAGCATGAGAGCCTGAACGAAGAGCG
>JANSXJ010000348.1 GCA_024743015.1 Hyphomonas sp.
ATTACGCCTGTGCCTTCTTTTTCGTTCTCGAAGAAAGCTGCGCGCACAGGGCTCGCAAAGCTTGGGTCATCCAGTTTTACGGCAAGGTAAGGCGTCTCATCTTGCTTGCTTTCCTGACGCCAGGCTGCGCCGAGCTCTGCACCGCCCGCATAGAGCCGGAAGTCTGGTGCGCCATCGCTTGCCTTATCCTTGTTGGGAACAAGCTGCGCTTTCACATTAATGGTCATGGTGCGGATAGTGCCGGTATAGGCTCCATCCTTTGCCGTGAAGGTTCCAATCTGTGCCATGGGTTTAATCTCCTGTATTGGCGTTAAGAGCGCGGCGCGCTCGTTTGAACCCGGCATCCGAGCCGAGAAAGCTTTCCAGCATGGCCGGGATTAGCGCTTCGGGCTTTTCCTCTGCGCCATAGGTCTGACGGTAGATTTCGGCATAGTCGCTGAGCGCTGAGGCGAGTTCAGGATCTAATGCGATGCTAATCCGCACCGGCGTGCGGTCAGGGAGTTTGTCGAGGCGCAGGGGCATCAGTGCGCTCCCGTTGCAGGCCGCACATACTCAACAAAGGGGGCATTGGAGGCCTTGGCAATTGCGGTCAGATGCTGATCGCTTACCTCATAGGCGACAATGCGAGCATATTCGATCTGCGCCGGTGGACGTAAAGCCCAGTTCCAGTAGTCCCGCGTCAAGAGCACTCCGCAGAGCAAGCAGGCAATCGCAATAAAGACGCCATATGCTGACCCGCCAGAGATCTGTGAGACTTGAGATACCGCACTAAAAGAAAGGGCCGCGCCTTGCAGCGCCAATACCGCATAGAGAGCTGATGCTTTTGCCGGTGTCAGCGGTGCTTGACCTTCACGTTCGATCAGCACCTGCCGATCGGCACATAAATCTGCGATCTGCCTTTGTCGTGGCGGGGGCGGGATGTGAAACATGATTTATCTCCTTTTCACTGAGGTCTGAGAATGAGGTCGCGGGTAACGACAACGCGCACAGGCCAGCCAGGGCGCACACGGATTGTCGGTTGAATCCCGAGATTGCGGTCAACGACGCGCTGGCCCGCCTGATTGATCGTGTCTGTTGACCCGCGCCGGATGGCACGCTCGATATCGCCATCTCCATCCGCGCCAAGCTCTGCGCCAACACCAAGAATAGTGGCGAGCCCCGCTGCGATGAAGACGCGGTCCCAATGGTGATCCGTTCTGTCCGACAGACCCGCATACCCTTGCGCGTCTGCACCTGGCGCGGAGATGACAATCGACGACCCATCAGGGAAAATGATCCGATCCCAGGTCACTAGTGCACGGTTCTGGCCGAATGAGACTTCAGACTGATAACGTCCGATCAGACGTGAACCCTGCGGGATCAGAACATATTGCCCAGTCACTGTATCGTAGACTGGCTGAGTAACTTGAGCGATGATCGTTCCTGGTAGGTCGGAGTTGATGCCGGTAACGAGTGATGCCGGGATCAGCGTTCCCGCCATGACCTGATAGGGCGAAGCGGGGGCTTCGACGCCGTGCTGGTTATAAATATCGCCGCCCGCGCCTTCACCGGCAAATGCAAGCTTGCGGGATTGGAGATTTGAATCAGCGGCTTGACTGAAGGCTGACGGCGCGCCTTGCGGCAGCGCGGCGAGCGCCAGAAGTTCTGATCCAAGATCAAGTGCAGGATCACGATATGACGGCCCGGAAGCGGCAACCGTCTGGCCACCGGTTTCGGATTGAAGCTGAAAGAAGACCGGCGCGCGGGCCGCCTCATCGGCAAGCGCCGCTTCTCGCATGCGCCTCGCCCGTTCAGCTTCATCGACGGGACTTGGCCGAAAATCATCTTCCACCCTTGTAACGAATTCGGGTTCCAGCCCAAGTTCGCGCTCGGCGCGGAGCATCGTCGCTCCAAGATCGCCGGAGAGCGGCGGGCCAAGCCGGGTTATGGGGGTCTCAATCGGTGAGATGTCGCTATAGCTGGGGGGCAGCGCCCCAAGCCCCTCAGGCGTTCTGGTGTTGGTTGTGTTGTAGAGTTCCCGTCTTGCATCCGGATCTACCGTAGTAGGCGGTTTCAGGGCGATGCTCATCGCCGCGAATAAGCCGAGTACGCCAAGACCTGCGCCCACCATCAGAACCTTGCGATTGATCCGGGTGACGGGTTTCGGGCTGGAGCGGATCTTCAACCGCTCTGCATGCTCGTCAAAGGGAATGGGCTCGGACATCTTCCTAGCCCCCATAGATTGCCGCAAGGGGTGAGCGCCGCTCATGGCGTGAGATGCGAACGACGGTTTGATTGCGTTCACCGAGGCGCAGTTCGGCCGCACGGAACAAGCGGTCAACGACATAATAATTGCTGCGCACACGGTAGTTCACGAGTTCAGCGTCGCCGTCTTCGCCCAGCACGAAGAGAGGCGGCAGATCTGTGGCCATGATGTTATCCGGCATCTGGATGAAGACTTGCCGCCCGTCATCAAAGACGCGCACAGGTTTCCAGGCCGGGCTGTCACCGCTCATGCGGTAGTCAAAGTTTAGACCCTCCAATGTGAGACCACTTCCAATGCTGCCAGCCTCACGGGCCACAGCACGCTCATTTCGGGCGGTAAGACCCGCCAACTCATCTGCAGGATAGCGCCAGGACAGGGCAGCCATATAGCCGCCTTCGACGCTTTCCAATTCAAGGTGATAAGTGCGACGGTCGGTGGCGATCATGAGATTGGTGCGGATGCCAGATGAGATGGGTTTGACCAGTACATGCGCGCGGGCTGTGTTGCCCGATCCGGAAACCGTGTCTCCAACGACCCAACGCACTGTGTCGCCTGCAGAAACCGAGACCAGCTCTTCGCCCGGTTGAAGCGCAACATCACTGACCTGGCCGGGGCTTGCATAGAGACGGTAGAGGGCACCTTCAGTGTAGGGATAGACTTGGATCGCGTTCACATATCCATCGACGGACGGTTCGATTAACGCGCTCGTACGCCCTTCTTGGATCGCTTGGCGCGGCGAAATTCGTGGTGTTCGCGCCGTTTCACTGGACGCTTCAATGCGCATCATTTGACCGGGCAACGGCAGGGCGACCGTGCGTTCAACAATCTCGACGGGATATTCCTTATCGTCTTCTATCGGTGTTGCTTCGACAAAGGCTGCTGGATCGATCGGCTCCAGTTCAGTCGTTGCGCAAGCAGTTGTAAGCGCGAGGGCTGATGTGGCGAGGATAATACGTAGCATTGGGATCATTCTCCTGTGACGAGGTCCTGTCCCCAATTGAGGGCATGGACATAAATGCCGAGCGGATTGGCGCGGAGCGTTTCTGCGTCCGTCGGCGGTTGCGTGATGATGGTGAAATTGCCGGTGAAGCGCTGCGCCTGCATGAGCGCGCCATTCTCATAAGTCTTCTCAATCCAGCGGGCTTGAAAGCTGTCATCGGAGACGCGCACCACGCTGACCACATCCACTGTGCGAGACTTGCGTCCGACATCGGCGAAGGGATCATTTTCTTGCGCATACTGATTGAGCGTTGTGGAGGCGCGATCCGTCACGAACTCATAAGCGCGCAGCCAATTCTCACGGACGACGACTGGGTCGACACTGAGTCCTCTGACATGCTCAATGAAGTTAGCGAGATGGTGAGCGATCTGCGCGTCGTCTGGGACATAGTGCTCGGTTGCTGGACCAATCGCTCGCGCTGCACCTGTCTGATCGACTTCGATCACATAGGGCGTCACGGTTGACTGAAGGCTTCGCCAGACCAGAGCGCCCGAGGTCACGAAGCTTAAGGCCAGGCATCCAAGCGCCATCAATCGCCAGTTCTTCGCCTGCACACGAGCAGACCCGATGCGCTCATCCCAGACCTGACCCGCCTTTTGATAGGGCGTTTCAGGAAATGGACTTGGTCCATATGAATTTGAGGATCTTTTGAACATCTACTCGTCCTTGTCATTAAGTTGCGGGGCTGCGCCGGACGAACCGCGATCACCGTCTCGAAGACTGTGGGCAGCCATCTGACCGGCCTGGCTGGCATTCTGGCGAGCCTGCATTCGGCGCGCCCATCCCGGGCTTGAACTTGAAGTGGATGGTCCGGACCCGTCG
>JANSXJ010000009.1 GCA_024743015.1 Hyphomonas sp.
CGATCTGGATGGGATCCGACATATTCATGCTTCCATTCCCGTAGGCTGAGTCTGCGGGCAAATCGCAGCCTGTAGCTTCCTTAGCTTTTCTTTATTTGCCTCGTTTCGAACACCTGAACAACTGAGCATGTTACAAAGGAGACCTGCTTATGTTCAAACACGTTCTGAAACCAGCTGCTCTAGCTGGTCTGCTCATATACGCATTTCCCTCGGTCGCAAGCGCGGGAGAGGTGGAATTCGAGGGCAAGACCTGGACGACAGGTGACTTCGACGGAAGCGAAGCTCGCGTGGGTGAGTATTTGGGACGAACCGCACTTTATCTCGGTCGAAATTTTGCCGGACTCCCCGATATCGATCTCGGCGACATGGTCATCGAGTATGACTATGCCGCCACTCATGCGTCCGGCTTTATTGGAGTTCGTTTTCGAGACAATCTCGAAACTGGCAATCGTGAGCAATTCTACACTCGCCCACATCAATCCGGACAACCGGATGCGACGCAGTATATGGGCGTGATCAATGGCGCGAGCACCTGGCAGCTTCACGCCGGGCCAAACGAGGCCGTGGCAACGGAGCTTACTGCGCAGACCTGGATCAAGGTTCGTATCGTGGCCATTGGGGACCGCGCCGATATCTTCGTGGGCGACATGACAACGCCGCTCATTCACGTGCCAGATCTTCGCAGCGAGAGTGAGGCGGGCAGTTTCTCGATATACGCATCCGATCGCGGCGGCATCAATGATACCGGTGCCTACATCTCCAAAGTCATCGTACGCGCCGCAACCTCCGAAGATGCAATCATTGGCTCCCCGGCAGAAACTGCACCGCTGGAGGATGGGCTCGTTCGTGCTTTCGAAGTGTCCCCGCCGTTCAAGGAAGAGACGATCAGTTCCACCTACTTGCTCACGGACGCTCAAATGCCGTCGGATCCATGGATTGAATTAGGCGTAGAGTCCGATGGGATCGCAAACCTGGCTCGTACGACCGCGATTGAAGATGGAAAGAACACCGTGTTCGTGCGGATGATGCTCGATGCCGAATCCGCCGAAAAACGCATGCTTCGGTTTGGCTATTCGGACCGGGTCAGATTGTTCGTGAATGGTGAGCTTGTCTTCTTTGGAAATGCCCAGTGGCGTTCACGCGATCATCGGTTCCTCGGAACGATTTCACTTGAGGACAGCATCGCGCTTCACCTCAAACCGGGCCGGAATGAAATCATCGCAGCTGTCTCGGAATCATTTGGGGGCTGGGGCTTCAAGGCCGCGCTGCAGGACTAAGGGTACACCTGCGTCGACCGGCGGTTTCACCTGCTAGTCGGCGCGCTTGGCCTTAAGAATATCCCGCAAGGGCGCGACCCACACGTCCTCAGAGCGCTGCCCTAAATACTCCAGAAGTAGCGCATGATCCTCCACCGTCACCCACAGGTGATCGCCGCCGACGCCGTGAAACGTAATGCTGCCAATCGCCTCCTCGGCAATGAGTTTATCAACATAGGCGATCATCTCCGCTGCCGGGGTCCGGTCAGCGACAAAGGACGCAACAAAATATGGATCGTAGGGCGCGTCCTGCATAACACTACGCGCGCCGGACACGAGCGGCTTAAGGTCCTGGATATAGCCCTCGCCGCCCACGGTCGTGTCGCCGCATGTATAGGCGTAAGTCCGCGTTTCCGCCCCATCCATCGCCGTCAGTATTTCGTTCGCCCGTGCGATCTCGTTCAGCAGCTTCTCTTTGGACCATGCATCAAGATCATTCTCAGGTGCCAACCATGACCGTCCGCCAATTGCCCCGCGGCAGGGGTGATGAATGGTGTGGTTGCCGAGTTCATGTCCGTCCTCGGCCAAGGCCGTCCACGCCGCTTTCTGCTGCTCAAAGTCCTGCACCGCCATTGAGAGATAGAACGTTGCCTTGAACCCAGCTGCATCGAGCTGCGGTACGGCGTTCTCCAATTGCGAGCTGAGCGCGTCATCATATGTCAGCGCAAGCGCGGCCCGCGCACCGCCCGGCCAGACAGGATCAGGTTTTTCGAGCACATAGTGAAAGAATGCGTCGACCGTGCCGAGGTCTTTTAAATCAAACACGTGTGCCATTTCGGCGGTGTCCGAAAAATCGAACCCTCCGGCGGCGACAGCTGTATTCACATAGGCGGCCGTCGGGTTGTGAGCATCTGCGAGGCGTTTCGCCTCCGTCCAGAGCGGTCCGATGTCAGGATCGGCAAGTATTTCCGCCCACAGGCCTCCGTCCGGATCGGTAAAGTCAGGCGAGCCATTGCCGGGAAAATTTCCATCTGGAATCTTTCGATAGTCGGTCTCAGCCTGAACTAAAGCGAGCTTCTCAGGAGATGTGACGCTTTCATTCCAATCGCTATGCTGGATCAGGTGGAGGCGCGTCTTGTAGGGCAGATCTGGCTGCTCCCGCATCGCCATGATCAGGGCATCGGCGGCAATATCAGCCTGCCCGGCAATCATGACCCAGACGTCACCGCCGCGCGTCAGCGTATTCACAAAAAGATCCGCCTGATGCGCTATCGTTGCCTCGCGGTCTCCATGTCCATCCAACCAGCGGTCTCCAAATGCCAGATCGAACAAGTCGGGAGACGCGATATAATCCCCACCCTGCGTGCCATACGCGCCAGCGACTCCCACAGCCTCGACACAGGCGAAATCCGGATGCTTCAGGAGCGATCCCACGGCTGCTATCGAGTGCAGGTCATCGACATCCGGCTTGCTGTCAAAATGGCCGATAAAAACATCTCGTGACGGGCTGAATTCACCGATATCGGCTGCGCAGGTTTCGGATTGGTGTACTGGAGACACATGCGCGCATCCCGCCAAACTCAGAAGCGCGACCACACTCAAAACTCGAAACATGCACTCTCTCCCCCTAAGACTTGCGATCGACGTTACTCGTCGAGCAGCCGGTTTCAACCACTATACGATCCAGGGTTCACAGAGCAGAACGAACGCTCAAACACAAGAAAGCCGCCCCCGAGAGAGCGGCTTTTCCAATTGTATCAGGGATTTGCTTTTACGCAGGTTTCACCATCAATGTGTTTCCCTCGGTCGCTTCGACCACCACCGCGGCTCCAGAGGCAAGGTTTGCGCCATCCGTGCTTTGCGCCGACCAGACCGTGTCGCCGAGTTTGACGCGGCCTGCTCCGCCGGTGAAATCCTCCGCTACGACGGCGCGCTGTCCAAGGGTCCCGGCCATGCGCTTGTTGAGCGTTGGATGCTCTTCGACATTCTCCCTCATCCGGCGGAACAAGGTCCGACCCATGATGAACAAGGCGGTTGAGGCAATGGCAAAGAATACGAGTTGTCCCTGCCAACCTGATATTCCGTCGGGTGCAATCGCTGTGAACGCAGACGTCAGACCGGCTGCAATCGAGACCCATAGCAGGTCGAATGTGCCGAGCATCATCTCCAGCGAGAGGAGGACGAGCCCGACAGCCAGCCAATGCCAGGCGGTCGGGGGCCAAAGGGTGAAGTCCAAGCCTTCCATGACGCGCTCCTAGTCTCGCCCGCCAGCGGGTGGAACCGCTGTACGGCCACCTCGGTTGCCATTATCCTTGGCAGCGTCAGTCAATCCACGGATACCTTCAATAGTACCGATGATTGAGCTGAATTCAGCCGGAATGATCACAGTCTTGTTGCCGCCAGCCGATGCCAGCTTTTCAAAGGCCGTGACATATTGCTGGCCGAGGAAGTAGTTGATCGCATTCACGTCACCCTTGGCGATCGCTTCCGACACGAATGCTGTGGCTTTCGCTTCGGCTTCACCTTCCCGTTCGCGTGCTTCAGCGTCGCGGAACGCGGCTTCGCGTCGTCCCTCTGCTTCGAGGATCTGAGATTGTTTCAGGCCTTCTGCTTTCAGAATGGCGGACTGTTTATCACCTTCCGCCGTCAGAATCTCCGCTCGCTTCAAGCGCTCTGCCTTCATCTGACGGGCCATGGCCTCGGTAATATCAGCCGGTGGCGACAGGTCAGCGATCTCGATCCGCGTGACTTTAACGCCCCAAGGATTGGTCGCCGCGTCGACGACGGATAGAAGTCTCGCGTTGATGTCATCGCGATTGGACAGAACTTCGTCGAGATCCATCGACCCCACCACGGTCCGGATATTGGTGAGCGACAGGTTTTCGATAGCATTTTCGAGATTGTTGACCTCATAGGCTGCCGAAACCGGGTCGACGACCTGGATGAACACGACCGCGTCGCAGGATACCTGCGCGTTGTCCCGCGTGATGACTTCCTGAGTCGGGATGTCGAGCACCGATTCCATCATATTCATCTTGCGTCCGACCCTCTGGTAGAACGGCACGATGAAATGCAGGCCCGGGCCCAGCGTCCGGGTATAACGGCCAAAATTCTCGACAGTGAAATTGAAGCCCTGCGGCACGACTTTGACCGCTGACGTAATCAGCACCAATCCCGCGACAGCCAAAAGGCCAAGGACGATTAGATTTTGTTCCATAGTATGGTCCTCCCTGATCTGAACCCTTGCTCACATGGGAAGGAATTTTCCGTTTTTCAATAATAATTCATCGAAAAACAGCGCATTTCCCATGGAAACACGCTGTTTTCCCTCGATTCTATTACGAAAGTCTGAGTGACTGTTTTACTTTGGAACAGGTTGGTTGAAGCGCCTAGAGCTGGCCCAGCAGATAGTCCGCGCTGGAGACCTCAAAGCCACCGCCTTGCTCAACGTTCAGCTCTTTGACTACGCCGTCTTCGACCAGCATAGAATAGCGCTGTGACCGCTTCCCCATACCAAAGCCGCTTGCATCCATTTCAAGACCAAGCGCCGCAGCGAAAGCGCCATTACCATCGGCCAGCATCCGGACTTTGCCGTCAGCGCCATTATCGGATGACCAGGCGCCCATAACGAACACGTCGTTGACAGATGTACAAACAATCTCGTCCACGCCTTTTGCTGCGAGATCGCCCTGGCGCTCAACAAATCCCGGAAGGTGCTTGGCTGAGCAGGTTGGCGTATACGCGCCGGGGACAGCGAATAGGGCGATCTTCTTACCCGCAAATACGTCCTCTGTGCTGCGCGGCTCTGGACCATTTGCGGTCATTTCCATGAAAGTGGCTTCTGGCAATTTGTCGCCGACAGATATGCTCATTGAAAGTTCTCCTCTGTGTCTGCAGCCATACATAGGCCCCTTCTGAAACCTCGCAATGACACAAGCGTGCCCAAGTCATCGGGTTGGATCGCGTCGGAGGTTGAGGAGGAGCGTAGAGTGCAGGACCTGACCGGAAAACTACTTGTGGCCATGCCCGGGATCGGCGACCCGAGATTTTCGCGTTCCGTGGTCCTTATCTGCGCCCATAGCGACGACTACACGATGGGTTTGGTGCTGAACAAACCGATTGATGACCTCACCCTGCCCGAACTGCTCAGCCAGCTGGATATCGAACAAGATATCCACGTTCCTGACGCCTATGTGCTGAATGGTGGGCCGGTCGGCACCGATCGCGGCTTTGTTGTCCACTCCAACGACTATTTCAGTGACAATGCGACCGTCGAAGTTGCGTCTGACTATTCAATGACAGCGACTCGCGACGTATTGCGGGCGCTTGCCTCGGATGGCGCGCCAAAGCAGGCAACGATGACGCTTGGCTATTCAGGCTGGGGTCCGGGGCAATTGGAAAGCGAACTCAGCGAGCATGCCTGGTTGGTGGCTGAGCCTCATCCCGATATCATTTTCGGCGAAGCCCATTCCAAGAAGTGGGAACTCACCCTCGGCCTGCTGGGCATTGATCCAGCCCACCTGCACATGACGGGCGGTAACGCTTGAGTGAATAGGCCGCCTTTGGGTTTGCCGCTCGCTACGCAATTGCTACATCTGGCACATGACCCGCGCCGTTTTATTGCTGATTTTGGTAGCAAGTCTGTTTGGTGTCCGCGCCGACGCCGAGCCGCGACCAATGTCGCCGGTGGATATAGTCGAGATACCGCGACTTTCTGATGGCGCCTTGTCCCCGGACGGTCGCTATTTCGCCTATTTGCGCTCTTCGACGCGTTGGACCGAAAACAAGATCATCAACGAACTGAGGCTAATTGATCGCGCCAGTGGTGCTCTGGTCGACATCCCGGCGCTTTCAAAGGCTGACAAATCGGACAGCCGGGTCTGGTGGCGCCCCGATAGTAGCGGCTTCATTTTACTGAAAACCCCGGACGCTGCGGCGTCAGACGATCAAAAACGCCAGGCTTTTTTCTATCACTTGGAGCGTGAAGAGCAGACCCAGCTAACTACGCACGGAGAAGCCATTCTCGACATAGAGTGGTTGCCGGACGGATCCGGTTTCTACTTTGTCTCGGCCCAGCAACAACCCGCGGATGATCGCGCACTTCTGACGGATGGTTGGATCATCCCTCCCTTCGAAGCCAATGCCAATCGCGAGATCTGGTATTTCGATCTCAGCGACCAAACCGCACGACCCGTCGTATCGGGCCAGTTTTCCGTTCGGCAGATTTCCGTCTCCCGAGACGGAGCCGCCCTCACCTATTCCCGTGTTCCAGATCACCGGTTCGACTCACTGTTTCGCGGCGACGTCTTTGTGGTTCATCGCGATGACAACCAGTCTGTCAGGTGGACCGCGAACGCGCATTGGGAAGCTGAGCCGCAACTCTCTCCGGACGGCCAGTCCCTCGCCTACATCGCAACTGTCAATGAAGATGGCCAGCCCTTCTATGAGCCGAAAGTGTTCATCAAAACCGCCGACCGCGAACCAGAACGCTTGCTCCCTCGCATGGCCATGGAGGCTCTCAGTTTCGCCTGGGATCAAACAGGCGAAGGCGTGTTCATTCTCGGCAATACGGGGCTGCGCGCAAATCTCTATCACTACGAGTTAAACTCCGAAACGTTGCATCAGATCACGGAAGGTGACCAGAACGTCACGAGCTGGATCTATGACGCGCGCACCGATACGCACATTGCGCGCATCGAGACGGCTGCGAGCCCCGGCGAGTTTCAGATCATGAGCGACGTCAGTGAAGGGTTTCAGCCCATCACTTCCGAGTATGCGCACTGGCCGGACACTTTCCTCACCCCGAGACAAAGGTCGGTGAGCTGGCGCGGACGCTGGGGCGCACGCATCGAAGGCCTGCTCGTTTATCCGATTGGGTATCAGGAAGGGAAACGCTATCCGCTGGTAACGATCACGCATGGCGGGCCTCAAACGTCTGCGCGCTTTGGCACCTGGTTCGCTTCGAACTATCTGCCAGTCCTGGCAGGTCAGGGGTATATGGTCCTGTTGCCCAATCACCGCGGCGGCACAGGATATGGTGACCGCTTCATGCGCGACATGGTCGGTCGCTATTTCCGCAACGCTCATCATGATGTCATGGACGGGATTGATGCAATGGTGGACCGCGGCCTGGCCGATCCGGATCAGTTGATCGCGATGGGATGGAGCGCAGGCGGACATATGGTCAACAAGCTGATCACGCATACGGACCGGTTCAAAGTTGCCTCGTCCGGGGCTGGCGCGGCGGACTGGCTATCCATGCACGGCGAGAGCGATTCCCGCTTCGCCCGGCAATTCATCTTCGGAGGCACACCCTGGCAGCGCGACGCCCCGCGCAGTCGGTACGCTCAGGATTCGCCGCTGCGCAATGTTTGGCGCGTAACGACACCGACCGTGTTCTTCGTTGGCGAAAACGATCGACGCGTACCGCCGACCCAATCGATCCTGATGTATCGCGGTGTCCGCGCCACCGGCACACCAACCGTTCTCTATCAGGCGAACAATGAGCCGCATAATTTCAGGAAACCCGCCAACCAGCTGTTCAAGATCAATACCGAGCTGAGCTGGTATGCGGGCTTCGCCCTCGGCCAACGTTTCGAGCCGGTTTTACCGGGCGCAGCTTATCAGGCCCCGTCAGCGGGCCTTGAGCTCACCGACGCTGAGGGCGCGCTCGAGGCGTCGTCGTCACCTTAGAGGCTCTTCGCGAACATCATAGGCGAAGAATGGGTCCTGACGCGATCGAATGATGCTGGGTGCAATCTTCCCTGCCATCCACATCGGGCCGTAGGTCAGGGCGCGCCCAATCGGTGTCGGCCGGTGAAATAGTTTGGCGTTGCCGCGCGAGGCGGCCTGCACGCGGGAGGTTCGCGGCTGGCGTGTTTCGAAATAGGTTTTCAGCGCCGCGCCCAAGTCCTTTGGGGTTTCGCTGCAGAGCTTTGCGAGCAAATAGGCATCTTCGATGGCCATCACCGCACCTTGCGCCTGGAATGGCAGCGTCGGGTGGCAAGCATCACCCAGCAGAGCAACGCGTCCATCGACCCATTGAGAGAGCGGCGCGCGGTCAAACAGTGCCCAGCGAAAATGGACATCAGCCTGCTCGATCAGATTGGTCACAATCGGGTGCCATCCCCTGAACGCTGCCAGCACTTCGTCCTTGCCGGCTTGCTCGGTCCAGGACTCTGACGTCCACTCTTCGCGCTCAACGATGCCAACAAAATTCGCGAGCCTCCCGCCGCGCAGCCGGTATGTGACGGCATGGCGGCGCGCCCCAACCCAGACGCAAGCAGTCGGCGGCGGCGCGAGGTCACCCAGCTGCTCCATCGGTACGACTGCCCGCCAGGCAACGTTGCCAGTGAAGTCAGGCTTTTCCGCCCCCAGCATCTGCGTGCGGATGACGGAGTGGATGCCGTCCGCACCGATGACGAGATCGCCCTCGACCGTATCACCAGACTCAAGCAGCACCTCTGCGGACCCTGCGGTTTGGGTATAGGCCGCACACTCAGCGCCGAGCCGCACGGCATCAGGCTGACGCTGCAGAAGCAGAGTTTTCAGCGTATCGACCAGATCGGCGCGGTGAAGGTGCAGATATGGTGCGCCCCAGCGTTCGACGACGGCTTTTCGTGCTTCGATCTCGAATATCTGACGTCCGGACCGGCCAAACCGCATCTCCAGAGCGCGCGGAACGAAGGCGTTCTCCGAGATCTCGTCTTCCAGCCCCATCGCACGAAACACTTTCATGCCATTCGGCGTGATCTGGATACCTGCCCCTATTTCACCGAGCTCGGACGCGCGCTCCAGGACCTCAACCTGCCAGCCAAAATGATGAAACGTGAGCGCCGCTGTCAGCCCACCAATCCCACCTCCTACAATCACGGCCTTTGGCATGGTTGGCTCTCGTCTCCAGCTATTCGGGGTCGTTTGATCACCTTACATGGCCTGGAGGAATAGGGAAATTCCGCATTAACCATAGTAATTTGTTGCAAATTCGAAATAAATTGCCAGACTAGCATTAACAAAAGCCAGAACGGCTTGTTTGGAGCTAGAACACTCATGCGACGGACCAAAGTCTCCGCCCCACGATTGCTTGCCCTTGTGGGCGCCGTCAGCCTTATTTCCACGCCTGCGCTTGCACGCGACGTGACAGTCTATGGCGGTGGCAAATCCCGTATTGTCGAAACCGGCACAGACCGCCCGGTCAAAATTGTCGCCTGGGGACAGGCCCGCCAGACGGCTTATCAGAAACGCATTGAGCGCTTTACGCTTGAGCGGAAGATTCAGACAATACTCAATGCGCGTGATACGGATGAGGAAGTTGCCCTGTCCGACGCAATGCTGCGCATAATGGTGCGTGGAAACACAGACGCCCGACGTCAGTATAGCCAATACTATCCCTACCACTATCGCTCAGCAGCGTTTTACGAGCAGTTGAAACGCGCCATGCGGGAGCAACGCGCCGGTGTGCGGGTCTACCGTCAGAGCGTCCTCGACGACGTGCCAAGCGAAGACCTTCAGCTCATTGCCGAGGCGCTCAACGACATCAAGTAACGCCCCTGGGGCTATGGGGGCTCAATAGAAAGCGCGCCGATCATCTGACCGGCGCGCTTTTTTTGAGTTGCGGTTGTACTGCTTATTCAGCGGCAACGAACTGGTTCATCGTGTTGTGCGCTCCGCCCGCTTTCAGGGCGCGCTCGCCAGCAACCATCTCTTTGAACGTATCGCCAAGATCGGAGCCAACTTCGTGCTGGTGTTTCACAGCCGAGACGCCGCGACGAATTTCTTCGCGCTGAACATTCTTGACGTAGGCCAGCATCTTCTCTTCGCCGAAATAGCCATTTGAAAGCTCGTCCATACCCTTCGCCGTGAGGTGGAAGGTCGGAAGCGTAATCAGGTTGTGGAACACGCCAGCACGCGCTGAAATGTCGGTCTGGAAGCTTTGCAGACGCGCATCCGCTTCGATGCCGAGTTCTGTCTCATCCAGTTTGGCAGACATCAGGGCAACATCGGCCGGATAGTCATCCTCAGCAATCTTGCCCTCTGCAATCCACTGCTCGCGAACCTGTTTGCGCAGGTTGAGCGTCCAGTTGAAGCTTGGCGAGTTATTGTAAGTCAGCTTCGCGTTCGGCACGACTTCGCGGACGGCGTTCACCATTGAGGCAATCTCGTCCACGTTCGGAGTCGCTGTTTCGATCCAAAGCAAATCCGCGCCGCCTTCAGTCAGCGAGCTGATACAATCCTCGATCACGCGCTCACGGCCCGTATTCTCTTTGAACTTGTAGAGGCCGTTCGGCATCCGCAGCGGGCGAACCACTTTGCCATCCCGCATCAAAGCAACTTCGCCGTCCTGCAGCGGGTTCGCATCAGTGATCTCTTCAGTATCGATCCATTTGATGTATTCGGCAGCCAAATCACCAGCCCCGTTGGAGACCGGAATTTTCTGGGTCAGACCAGCGCCAAGGCTGTCCGTGCGGGCCACGATGACACCTTCATCAACGCCGAGCTCTTCAAACGCCATACGACACGCGCGCAGCTTAGTGATGAAGTCTTCGCGCGGAACCGTGACTTTACCATCCTGGTGACCGCACTGCTTCGCGTCTGACACCTGGTTTTCGATCTGCAGGCAGCATGCACCGGCCAGGATCAGTTCTTTTGCCAGCAGGTAGGTCGCGTGCTCGTTCCCGAAGCCGGCATCAATGTCCGCAATGATCGGAACGACGTGGCTCTCGAACGTATCGATACGGTAGATAATCTCATCCAGCGCAGCCTGGTCAGCGCCAGACTCGCGCGCCGCCTTCAGTTCCTGGAACAGGTCGTTGAGACCGACTTCATCAGCCTGACGCAGAGACGTGTAGATCTCTTTGATCAGATCCGTCACAGCGGTTTTCTCATGCATGGACTGATCTGGCAGGTGACCAAAGCTGTTGCGCAGGCCAGCAACCATCCAACCGGACAGATAGATATAAGTGCCCTTGGCGGTGCCACGCATCCGCTTCACAGCCTTGATTTTCTGCTGCGCATGGAAGCCAGACCAGCAGCCGAGCGATTGCGTAAACTTCGACGAATCCTCGTCATAAGCCGCCATGTCCTCTCGCATGACACCAGCCATCGCGCGCGCAATGTCGAGGTGCGTATTGTAGGTGTTCTGGATCTTCAGCTGAACGACATCTTCGATGCTCAGCCCGGCGCGTGTGCGACCTTCCGGGTAGCGCTCGAGCGTCTCAGCCATCAGCTGTTTGTACGTTGGGCGTTGGGTCATTTTACTATCCTCGTCTAAATTCTGGGGTATTTGAAAAAACTAGTTGGCGTCACGAAGGACGTCGTAGGCCGGGAGGGTCAGGAAGTCGGCGAGCGTGTTGCCAGTCGCTGTTGCAACGAACACGTCGGTCGCTTCTGGATATCGACCCTCGACATAAGCATTGTCGCCAAGCGCGCTTTTGATCTTGCCGAGCTCGTCATTGAGCAGGCGATCGAACGCGTCAGCCGTGAAGGTTTCGGTACCGCCATCAGCGGATTCGAACTCTGTTCCATGCGTGAGCCATTGCCACAGCTGACTGCGAGAGATTTCCGCAGTTGCGGCATCTTCCATCAGATTGTGGATCGGCACGGCGCCTTTGCCGCGCAGCCAGGCCGCGGTGTATTCGATTCCGACAGAGATATTGGTACGTATACCCGCTTCGGTGACTGTCCCAGTATGAGGCGTCAGCAGAGACGTCTCGGTAATGGTCGGGAACTGGCGCTGGCTCAGAACCTGATTGGCTTGAGGCATTTCAGCGTCAAACACTTCCATCGCAACCGGAACCAGATCAGGGTGCGCCACCCAGGTACCGTCATGTCCCTGCTGGGCTTCGCGCTTCTTGTCAGCGCGGACTTTGTCGAAGGCCGCCGTG
The DNA here is from genome assembly GCA_024743015.1 of Hyphomonas sp. Classification (GTDB taxonomy): domain Bacteria; phylum Pseudomonadota; class Alphaproteobacteria; order Caulobacterales; family Hyphomonadaceae; genus Henriciella. Next base: position 12,140 of record JANSXJ010000009.1, read on the forward strand.
TTCGCGGCTTCGTCCCCTTTGACCGGGATTTGTGCAGCCATTCCGCCCATTGCGTGGGCACGGCGGCGGTGACAGGTCTGGATAAGCTTCAGCGAATAGGCCTTGAGGAAGGCGCGATCCATACCGACCTGAGCGCGGTCCGGCAGCACATATTCCGGGTGATTGCGCAGCGTCTTGATATAGCTGAAAATATAGTCCCAGCGCCCGCAATTCAGGCCAACAATGTGATTGCGCATCACATAGAGGATCTCGTCCATCTGGAATGCAGCCGGCAGGGTTTCGATTAGAACCGTTGCCTTGATCGTCCCGTTCGGGATACCCAGCGCGGCCTGTGCGAAGTTGAAAACGTCGTTCCAGAGGCGTGCCTCCTGATAGTTTTCCATCTTCGGCAGGTAGTAGAATGGGCCTCGCTCCTGCTCCATCAGCTTCTTGCCATTGTGGAAAATGTGCAGGCCAAAGTCGAACAGGCTGGCGGAGATCGGATTGCCATCAACAGTGACATGGGCCTCCTCGAGATGCCAGCCACGTGGGCGGACAATCATGGTCGCTGTTTCATCATTCAACCGATAGGACTTGCCGCGCGCCTCGTCATCGAATGCGAGATTGCCGTCAGCATAGTCAATCATATTGGCCTGGCCTTCGACCATATTGGCAAAAGTTGGCGAAGACGCGTCTTCGAAGTCTGCCATGAACATCTTTGCGCCTGAGTTCAGCGCGTTGATCATCATCTTACGGTCAACCGGTCCGGTAATCTCGACACGGCGATCCTGCAGCGCCTTTGGTACAGGGGCGACTTCCCAGACAGACTTGCGAATGTGTTCGGTCTCAAGTGGAAAACTCGGCAACTCGCCATCATCAAAGCGCATCTGTGCCAATTTGCGATTCTCGAGCAGAATTCTGCGTTGACCGCCGAACCGACGCTCGAGATCGGCGATAAAGAGCAAGGCTCGATGCGTGAGAACACGGTCATACTCAGCTGGCACAGGCCCGACCACTTCCGCCGGGCGACGGTGACGCGGGGTTGGCGCTGCAGCTGAAACAGCATCTTTGATCAATGTATCTGGCACGTTGCACTCCTGACTTGTAACAATGGTGTCTTATTTACAAATCGCATGCCAGGTCCATAGAGAGCCCATATTTATTGGGTTTCATTGTTTGTTATGTAAATTCTCGTATGTAATGTTTGTAAATGTTGTTATGGGTAACGGCGATGAAGAAAAAGCTGATTATCGGTCCACGGATCAAGCGCCTGCGTGCTCAGTTGGGCCTGACGCAGGCTGAGTTCGCACGCCGACTGGATGTCTCGGCGACCTATGTAAACCTGATTGAAAGTAACCAGCGCCCGGTGAGCGCAGCAGTCCTTCTCAAGCTGGCCGAGCAGTTCGATGTGAATGTTGCTGAACTGGCGCAGGACATGGATGCAGGCCTCGTCAACGAACTGGTCAGCGCCCTGCGCGACCCCGTCTTTGGCGGCGTCCAGGCAACCAAGAGCGAGCTTGAAGACCTGGTCGGCGCGAGCCCCGAAACCATCAAGGCTTTTCTGCGCCTCCACGAGCGCTATCGAGAACTTGCCCTTAGCACTTATTCAGATGCCAACCCTCTCGCGGATCGCGAAAAGGTCGAGCTGCTTGAAGAGTCCGCGCGCCCGGTCGAGACGGTTCGGCAATTCCTGCATGAGCAGAACAACTATTTCCCGGAGCTGGATGAGACGGCGAGCGAGATCTACGCAAATCTGACGGCTGAGGGCAAAGCGATCGAAGTCGCAATTCAGGAGCGGCTGGAGCAAGTTCACAAATTGCGCGTGCGCATCCTGCCTAGCTCAGCCATGCCCTCATCGTTTCGGTATTTTGACCGGCACCGCTCTGGCATCGATATTTCGGAACTGCTGCACCCGACAGGCCGACAATTCCAGCTGGCGTTTCAACTGGTCTTCATCGAGTATCGCGAGCTGATTGACGGTATTGTCGCTGGATCCGAGATCAAGGATGAAAGCGCAATCGGGCTCGCCCGTGTCTCACTCGCCAACTATTTCGCCGCCGCACTTCTCATGCCCTATGACAAGTTCCTGAAGGCTTGCGAAGATACGCGCTATGATGTCGATTTGCTTAGTCATCGATTTGGGACAAGCTTTGAGCAGACCGCTCACCGCCTGACAACGCTGCAGAAACCGGACGCCAAAGGCATTCCGTTCTTCTTCCTACGCATCGACGCAGCCGGGAATGTCTCTAAACGGTTCAGTGCCGGGCGTTTTCACTTCTCGAAGTTTGGCGGCGCTTGCCCCCGCTGGAACATTCACCGCACGTTCGAACAACCAGGCGAAACGCTGACACAGCTGGTGCAGATGCCAGATGACACGACTTATGTGTCGATCGCAAAAGCGATTACCCGCTCGCGCGGTCACCATGGCCGCCCGCCGGCTCGCGTCGCCATCGGACTTGGTTGCGACCAGGCCTATGCCGATAATCTGGTCTATTTCGACCGCTCAAATCTCGGAGCCGAGGCGCCCACGCTCATCGGCGTAAACTGCTATCTTTGCGACCGTCAGAATTGCGCTTCCCGTGCCCACGCACCCTTAAATCGCAAGCTGAAGTTCGACGCCCACGCCCGCGGTATTTCACTGTTCGAGTTCGAACCCGTCCGCACAAAATAGTCTTCACGGTCAATCGCGCGGTAATGCCTGAAGCGTCCACCGGAAACGATACGTGCCAGGGCCAACACGGTATGACTTCAGCGTGTCTGGCCCGCAGGCTGCCGTCCCCAACCCACGCACGGCGGCGTCGATATGGACCTCAGTCGTCCCCGCCTGAACTAGCGCAGCAAGCGTTTCCGCTTCATTCAAATCGACGTCATGATGCGGGCGTGCAGCAAAGCTGAGGGGAACCGGCAATCCGATGCGTGCGCCTACCCCCGCCGCATTCACAAGCTGGAACCAACGTGCCTGCTCATGCGCACCATAGTCCTGCGGCCGCGCATACGGGTGATACTGATCCGCCACGGTGGAGTTCCAGACCCCGACCGTCTGCGCGCCCAAGCGGTCTGGATAGGACTCGTCAGGGCCAAGCCCGAACCAGGACAACTGATCGAACTGGCTCGCCGCCTCAAACCGGATCCCAACTTTCGGGAGATCTACCCAGGCATCAGGGATAATGATCGTTTCATAAAACGTGAGGACGTCATTCGAGGCCCAGATGACGGTCTCATGTTGCAATACTTGATCTTCGGCCCCCGTCCATTGGCGCTTGAACAGGAGCAATTGCTCTCCATCCAGGGAGGTGGATGAAATGGATAGATCTCCGGGTTTCAGATCGTGCAGCCCATAGCCCACCCATTGCGCCGTTCGGCTTTGAAACAAGGGTCTTGTGCCAGGCTTGCCGCCATCATTGTCCGTCGGCGCCCGCCAGACGCACGGCGTTACAGGCGAGGTGATCAATGGGAGATTTCCGATTGAGACACCCGACATGCCTTGGGCATCGAATTCCAAGACCAGACCGCCCACGTCGACGCGATCGGCGCTCTGAGATGTGCCGACGAGGTTGGATATGTCAGGCGGTGGCAGCAACGCGGTTTCAGGTGCCGCGAGCTGGACCTGATCCCAGGCCACAAGGTGTCCTGCCGGTGCCCAGGACGTCGGCTTGATGGTCCGCCACTCGATATCCAGGTGCCACTCCGCATCGCTCGTCGGAAGCACGGTGGTTGGAAGGTCAATCGCTGCAGCCGCGCCAGGAGCGATGACTGGAGAGATGACTCCGTCTTCCACTCGTTCGCCATCACGCGACAGGAACCAATAAAGGTCTACATCTCCGGAGTCCGCGAACACTCGCCGGTTTCGGAGGGTTATCGTGTCTGATGTTACCGCTTCGAGCACAAATGGACGTGCTGCCCACATGTACTCACGGAGCCCCGGGTGTGGTTCGCCGTCTGGCCCGACAAGTCCGTTTATGTTGAAATTCGCGTCATTGGGTTCGTCACCAAAATGTCCGCCATAAGCCCAATAGAAGCGCCCATTCTCGTCATGCTCTGCGAGACCCTGGTCCCGCCAATCCCAGACAAAACCGCCGGCCAGAGCTGGATGTTCGAAGAAGGCATCAACATAAGCCGCAATGGATCCGTTTGAATTCCCCATCGCGTGCGAGAACTCGCAAAGCAGAAGCGGTCGATCATCTTGTTCTGTCTCTTCCGCCCATCGCGCCCATTCCACAATATGATCAATCGGTGGATACATTGGACAGACCACATCCGTGGCAGCGCGCTCCGACTCCGAAGGCGGCTGCTGCGTGGTCTCTGGCGATTTTCCAAATGGGAAACTCAGCCGTTGTGACACCGCGCCCTCATAGTGCACGAACCGCTTCGGGTCGAGGTGACGCGCGGCGGCAGCGGCGGCAGCGTGTGCCGGTCCATGACCGGCCTCATTCCCCAGCGACCAGCCAATGATGCAGGGATGATTTCGGTCGCGCGCGATCATCCGGACGGTGCGATCTTCAATCGCCGCTCTAAAGCCGGGATGGTGCGCTACCTCAGACCAGCGCGCATGACATTCCACATTTGCCTCATCGATGACATAGAAGCCAAGCTCGTCCGCCAGATCGAGCAAAGCTGGATCATTAGGATAATGCGCGGTGCGGATGGCATTGATATTGTGGCGCTTCATGGTGACGAGGTCGGCGCGAATGTCTTCGTGACTGCACGTCTTGCCATTCTCGGGGTGGTGGTCGTGACGGTTCACGCCGATCAGAACGATCGGCTCGCCATTCACCCGCAAGCGCCGCTCGGAAACCTCGATCCGCGTGAAACCAATCCGGGTTTCATGAAGCTCAGTCACTTGGTTTTCGGGGGATAGAAGCTCGGTGATCAATCGGTAACAGGTCGGCGTCTCAGCAGACCAGGGATCGGCGTGCGGAATCTCGATCCGAAGGTTTGCTGCGTAGGCCCGGAAACTGAACGACTGAGCCCATTGTGCGCCGGTCGGCTGTGTGACATCGAACTGTTCCACAGCCTGGGCCGGAACCTCAGCACAGATCCGGCCATCCAGCGTTTCCAGCCGGGCGCGCGCGCGGTAGCCAGACGAGTCCCCGGTGACTTCTACCCGAATATCGGCTGATCCGGTTTGCGTTTCTGTATCGTAGTCCGTGTCGACGGTGAGATCACGGACATGCGTCGGCGCACGCGACTCGAGGAAGACCGATCGATGCAAGCCGCCATGGTTCCAATGATCCTGATCTTCAATCCACGTTGCATCGCACCAACGCACGACCATTATCGCAAGCTTGTTGGGTCCCGACCGCAACGCCTCGCTCAGGTCAAACTCGCTCGGCAGGCGCGAATCCTTGCCCATCCCGATGAACTGACCATTGCACCAAACCATGACGAGGCTTTCGAAACCGCCAATGTGCAGCACGGTATTTCGCCCGGTCCATTCTGTTGGCATCTCAAAATCCCGGCGGTAGAGCCCGGTCGGATTGGCGTCCGGCACCGCTGGAGGTTTCTGACAGTCCCAGGGCATTTGCCAATTTGCGTAATGCGGAAAGTCCCCGGTGTCCTGACGCGTCCAGACGCCGGGAACATGGATGTCTCTCCAACTCGCGTCTGATAGGTTCGCGGTTGCCCAGTCAGGGGGTGTCCGCTCGGGTGAAGGTGCGAGCTGAAATGACCAGGCTCCATCGAGAGATATGCGCCATGCGGAGCTTCCCGATCCTCGCTCTGTTTCATTGGCATAAGCCTGCAAATTCGACCGCGCAGGTAACCGCCCAAGCTCCAGCAATGACGGACTCAGCAAGTGGTGCAAAGGGAGCGGCAGCATGGGCAAACTAGTCCTGAACACGGCCAAATGCGACCAATAGCTGGAATCTGTTTCCCCAGATTGCACCAGAATTCAATGCTGATTCTCGATTATCGGCCTAAACTCGCGCGGTAGATCGCGCCAGAAGGCTTTTGGATCCCGCTTCGTCGCGGAGGATAGCCACGACATCATCAGGCGAAGCGTAAGCGCAGAAAATATCACCAACGGAAGCGCGATAGAGCGGCAGTCCGAGGCGCATCGCCTCCTTCTCCATTTCGACTCGCCAATGGTCGGTTGTCTCCGTCCCGATCAGGATAGAAGCGTTCACGCCGTCGAAATATCCATCCTTCAGCAGCGGATCCGACGTCAGGCACATGACCGCATCATAAAAGAGCATCGCTGCATCCGTATCCAGCGCGATCAGGCCCGCATGCTTGTAGTCGCGTGCATGCGCGTCAACATAGGCCATGTCTCCCGGGCTCTTCCTCAGAATGGTGCGATAATATGCGATGGGATCGGTTTTGATCAGAAGTTTCATTCCGGCTTCTGCCACCCGTAATCCACTACGGGATGAAATAATCTGCTTCAGCATTTCGCGGAACCAGGCCGGATGGAATACCTGCATGATGTCCTGATTGAAAATCGGGTTCACGAACAGGATCCGCTCCAGCTCCGGCATCATGTGAACCAGACGATAGCAGATCGGATTCGAACTCCCTACCGCCATCAGAATTACGTTCTTCAGTTCCAGTGTGCGCACCAGAGCACGCAGCATGGCCGCTTCAGTAATCGCTGTCGCTCCGGAAGTGACTGGCCCTTTGGTCATCATTGCAACCGGCAAGGGTGAGGTATCTCCATAGCCAGGGCGCCGCGCGAAGATGACCTGCAGGCCCGCGTCCCACATGATCTGGCAGAAGGCTTCCGAAGGCGGCATCGCGAACTCGATCGAATGGAAAATCAGGAGCGGCTGCTTCTCGCCGGCATGGCCGCCATAGATCATGCAGTCGAACACGAATGCCTGTTCGCCAACTTTGATGGTCTGAAAAGAACGCCTGTCCATTTTGATATTTTGCGCGCGAGCCTAAAGGCCTGCTCTTCCCTTTCACCAGTCTGCGAACCGGAGCCCCTTTTGCTCACAAAGCAGTCGTCGAAGACTTGTTCAAATAACGAGTTCGTGAGTGTATCCAGACACCAATCGCACGCGCGATGCGTGTCCCATGATCGAGGGACAGGTCCATCAATGAAAATCACGGCTATAGAAGAGTTTTTTGGCCTGTTCGCGCGGATGTCGGATGCCAGCGGCGATCCGGGCACGATGCGCTTCCTGTAGTTCAGCGGTAATCGCATCGGTTACAGCGCGGCGCTTCTCGCTTTTCGGCCCAGACCGCATATCCGGAACAGGCCGCTTTGCCTCGTCCGCATTGTCGCGGGACGGATCGATACTATCGCCAGCAAATTCCGGATAACCAAGCCCATCCAGTAAATAGGAATAATCGACAATCTGCGTTGCAATCACATGCGTGACTGTTCCTTCGCGCTGCAGCTTGCCTTTCACATGTAACAATCGGCCCGCCATCACCTCCTTGCGGAACCTGGCAAATACTTTCGGCCAGACGACCACATTGGAGACAGCTGTATCATCCTCCAGAGTGAGGAAGATGACGCCACTCGCTGTGCCTGGCCGTTGCCGGGTGATGACCAGGCCGGACACAGACAACCAGACGCCGTCTGCGGTCGTGCGATGCTGGTCTGCCGACGCAAATCGCGGCAATTGAGGGCGCAGCAGCCGAACCGGATGGTCACGCAAAGTCAGGCGCGTGGCGACATAATCTTCAAACACGCTTTCCTGCAGGCTGAGCCTTGGCAGATCCGCCGCTTCTTCGGGCAAACCTTCACCTGTTTGCTCAAACAGCGGGAGCGGGCGGTCTGCGCCAAGACCTTTGACGGACCAGAGGGCGTCGCGGCGCTCGAGGCCATAGACGGCGAACGCATCTGCCCCCGCCAGCCGGGTCAGCGCCCCACGGCCAATTCCAGCCCGGCGCCAGACCTTCTCTATATCGCCATAGCCTGCGCCGCGTGCGGCTGCGATCCAGTGCCCATCTTCCTCGGCGAAACCTTTGATCTGGCGAAAGCCAAGCCTCACCGCGAGCCCGCCATTCGGCAGCGGCTCCAGAACATTGTCCCAGAAACTGCGCTCGACACAGACCGGCAGGACCGTGACGCCATGCTCACGAGCATCGCGAACAATCTGCGCCGGGGCATAGAATCCCATAGGCTGGGCGTTGAGCAAACCGCAGCAGAACACTTCCGGATGGTGGCACTTGATCCAGGAAGAGGCATAGACCAGCAAGGCAAAGCTCGCCGCATGACTTTCCGGGAAGCCATAACTGGAAAACCCTTCGAGCTGTTTGAAACAGTTTTCGGCGAACTCTTTTTCATACCCCCGCTCCAGACACCCCGCGAGAAAGCGTTCCTTGAAATCTTCGACCGCGCCCTGACGACGAAAGCCATTGAGAGCCCGGCGCAGGGCATCGGCTTCGGTAGGCGTAAAGCCTGCCGCAACGATGGCGATCTGCATGGCCTGTTCCTGGAAAAGCGGCACGCCATAGGTCCGTTCCAAAACCTCGCGCAGCTCCTCCGATGGATAGACGATCTCCTCTTCGCCGCGGCGTCGTCGCAGATAAGGATGGACCATATTGCCCTGAATTGGCCCTGGCCGGATAATTGCCACTTCAGCGATGAGGTCCTGATAGGTGCGCGGACGCATGCGCGGCAGGAAATTCATCTGCGCGCGCGACTCGACCTGGAAAACGCCAATCGTGTCCGCCTCGCACAGCATGTCATAGACAGCCGGATCTTCCTGCGGCAGCGTTGCCAGTGTGTAGGCCTCACCCTTCCAGGTCTCGAGCAAGTCAAAGCACTTGCGGATACAGGTCAGCATGCCAAGGCCGAGCACATCAATCTTGAGCATGCCCAGCGCTTCAATATCATCCTTGTCCCATTCCAGAACCGTCCGGTCAGCCATGGCCGCATTCTCGATCGGGCACAGCTCATCCAGCCGCCCCTTGGTGATGACAAAACCGCCAACATGTTGCGAGAGATGGCGCGGGAAGCCGATAATCTGCTTGGCGAGATCCAGCGTCTGGCGCAGGCGATGGTCCTCAAGGTCGAGCCCCGCGGACTTTGCGCGCTCATCCCCCAGGTCTGATGAGGAAACACCCCAGACCTGGCTCGACAGGGCCGAGACCACGTCGACCGACAGCCCCATGGCCTGCCCGACCTGACGGATGGCACTGCGGGAGCGATAGTGGATCACGGTTGAGCACAACCCCGCGCGATGACGACCATATTTCTGATAGATATGCTGGATCACTTCCTCGCGCCGCTCATGCTCGAAATCGACATCGATGTCCGGCGGCTCATTGCGCGCTTCCGAGATGAAGCGCTCAAACACCATCGTGATCATATCCGGCGACGCCTCGGTGATGCCAAGCGCGTAACAGACAACTGAGTTCGCAGCCGAACCACGGCCCTGACATAGGATGCCCTGCGAGCGGGCAAAGGTCACAACATCATGCACGGTCAGGAAATAGCGCGCATAATCGAGTTCTGAGATCAGCCGCAACTCCTTCTCCACCGTCGCCCGCACTTTTAACGGGACCGCATCCGGGTAACGGCGGACCAGCCCCTCCTCCGTGAGCTTGCGCAGCCGGTCATTTGGCTCCAGCCCATCCGTGATCTCGTCCGGATATTCGTAGCGCAGCTCATCCAGTGAGAATGGGCAGGCCTCTGCGATGCGGGCGGTATTGGCAATTGCTCCCGGATAGAGCTGAAACAGGCGCCGCATTTCGAACTCGGACTTGATCCGTCGCTCTGCGTTCGGCAGCGCGCGACGGCCCAGCTTGTCGATCGTGGTCTTCTCCCGGATGCAGGACAGGACATCTGCCAGTCTCAGCCGCGCTGCTGCATGCATGATCACATTACCAAGCGCGACTGTTTCAATCCCGACCTGATCCGCCAGGGCCTGCGCTTGTGCAAACCGCTCTGGATCCCGCCCGTCATATTCTGGTCGCAGGCCGACAAAGACATGGTCATCAAAGGCGGATTTAAGCTGGCATAGCGTGGCTTCGAGATGCGGGCCGCACAGCCCGATCAGGATGCAATTCCCGGCATGGTCCAGCACATCCTCCAGATATAGCTCGCATTCGCCTTTCACCGTCCGTCGCTTGCCCAGCGTCAGCAGGCGCGAGAGCTGGCCAAAGGCTTTGCGATCTCGCGGATAGGCGAGGAGTTCTGTGCCATCCATGAGCACGAGACGTGTGGCCACCAGATAGCGCAAGCCCAGCTCCTTCGCTGCGCTATGGCCGCGGACAATCCCGGCAAACGTGTTCTTGTCAGCAATCGCAAGGCCGCCAAGGCTGAGCTTGCGGGCCCGCGTGACAAGCTCCTCGGCATGCGAGGCACCGGTCAGGAAAGTGAAATTGCTGATCGCGAACAATTCTACATAGGTCACGGAAATTCTCCCGCGACATACCATTCCTCAGTCTCACTCCCCGGATAGGTCAGGAGCCAAAGCCGACGCCCTTCCTGTGTCTGGACGCGCCAATAGTCACGGGTGCGGGGATCATCCTCGCGATACCAGCGCGGGGTAATCCGCTCAGGCCCGTGGGCTCGGTCTGTCGTGAAGCTCATGCGACGCCATTTGAAGTTAAGCGGC